>JAQXNR010000081.1 GCA_029098105.1 Lachnospiraceae bacterium | reverse complement strand
TGTTACTGTCTTCGGAATGATAACCGACACTATGTTGTTTCCGTTGGGTGCCATTCCAGTTGCCCAACCACCACTTACACCATCTTTGGAAAATGCACCCTCTCCAATCTGAGTTACATTTTTCCCCTCAAATATCTCGGGTAAATTCAGTGCTGTAGCAGTACCTGTATATCCCTTTATTATAATACCGCCTGAATCATCACTTTCTGTTGTAAAATCAGCTAATGTTGCTGATGTAGTGGAATCTTCTGCCGCATTTACCGTAACTACACCGGACGGCAACGAACTGCTCCCCAGCACTAACGCAAATGCCAGAACAAGGCTTAAAAATCGTTTTGCTCTCTTCATCTCTTCTTCCTCCTATTTCCGTCCGCCGTAGGTGCTGTGCACCGGAGGGGGACTTTTCTACTTTGTTTATTACAACATAGACAATTGTGAAATAGTCATTTACAGTTTATAGTTTTGGGATAGTTTGCAATAAATATTATATAAGATGCGCCTTTGCACTACTTTTGTGCAATGAAGCATCGTTATAATATTTATTGCAAACTATCGTAATGAATATAAAATCATTTCGCAATTACCTATTATTACAACAAACAAATACTGTTCCCTAATATTGGGAATCTAAAGCAATACTATCACAATTCAATTCTCAATAAAACTAACCTGTATTTTTTAACATCGACTTGTACAAATTAACCATTCTTTTTCTAAATTTGACAAATTATAGAATAAAAATAGAAAACAAAAATATGCCGACAGTTGTAATGCACTACAACTGCCGACATAAGTTCGACTTATTCCATTTTATTTTCAGTAAATTATACTAGAAATTCGTATTGATTTTTGAAACTTTAATCCCCTAACTGAAATTGGTCATACCCATCATCCTCATCTTCCACCACCTTAAAATCCTTATTCTCCTTGCTGGATGGATTACTCTTCTCTGTTGTTTTCGTAGTATTCACCTTCTGCGATGAAACCGCATCCCGGGTAGTTGTTGCCTCCTGCTTTTCCGTTTTCTTCTTCCCTTTACTAACAGTCAGAACAACTTTGGCGATGGCGCCCTCGTTATACTGCGTTCCGGCAGCCACGCTCTGCTCTATCACATCCCCCTTTTTTACGTCTTCACTATATTGGGTATGCGTCTCAATCACAATCACAGAATCCATTTCTGCAATTTCTCCCATCGCTTCTTTCTCGGTTTTTCCGGTTACATTTGGCATCTGACACAGTTTTCCCTGTTCTGTTGTGGACATCGTACTGCTCTGCGTCGATTTTGCATCGGTCTCTCCTTCATTATTATTATGCAAAAATGAATTCTGCCATACTGCAACCCCCAGGGCAAACAGCACAACCAAACTGACTCCCAAAAACACTTTTAAGAAAGTACCTTTTCCTCTGAGATGGTTCATCTTTACCACCCGAAATTTTAATTTTCCCTGCAATTCCTTTTGCTTCTTCGTTGGCTGGTCTTCTAAAGACGGGGGAATCGTCAACGCATCCAGCAATTCCTCCAGATTTTTATAACGCTTTGCAATTTTTAACTCCATACCAGTAAAAATTGCCTGAATCTGCCAACTTTCTAACGCCTTCTGCTGTAAAGGCTCAACTGCCAAACCCTCTCCCTGTAACCGTGCCACAGAATCCACCGGAGTCCGTCCTGTCACCCCCATATAAATCGTTGCTGCCATAGCATAGACATCCGTCCATGGTCCCTGCTTTCCCTCCACTAAGTACTGCTCTGGTGGGGCATAGCCTTTTTTCAAAATCACTGTTTTCGTATGTTCCCGCTGTTCTCCCAAGGCAGAAACCGCTCCAAAATCAATCAGCCGGGCCCGGTTGTCCAATCCAAACAACAAATTATCCGGACTGATATCTCTATGAATCACTCCCCTTTTGTGAATCTGAATCATCGCTTTCATAATCGGTGTCAGCAACGCAACCAGTTCTTTATAACTAAGGCAGCCATTTTCCTTCACATATTGTTTTAATGTGATACCCTCAATATATTCCATCACAATATAGGCCGTACCGTTTGCTTCAAAATAATCCAGAACGGACACAATGCCATCCAAGTATTGAAATTCCCGAAGTGCTTCTGCTTCTTTTAAAAAATGTGCCAGCCCTCTCTCAAATTGCTGTTGCTCTCCATGAAAGACAAATAGTCTCGGATTGGAAACGGCATTCTCTCGACTTGTATAATCCGTGGGAAAAAACTCCTTGATGGCAACTCGTTTTTCTTCTTTTAAATCTGTCCCTTCATATGTAATTCCAAAACCACCTTCACCAAGCACACCGCATATCCGGTATCGTTCCAATAAATACGTTCCTTCCGGTAATGCCCGCTGATTCTCTATCTCTTCTGTTACCATACGTCTCCTGCCTCAACAAACACCAACTGACAATCTCCGATTGTAATCCGGTCTCTGTCGTGAAGGGCACATCTGTCTTTTACTACAGTCCCATTGCACAATACTTCTGCTTTACCATCAACACCATCCAAAAAAAACTTGCCGCTTTCCTCTTCACACCAGATTGTCGTATGTTGTTTTCTTGAAATAGTAATCTCATTAACTAACGCCACATCCATGTTTGATGCCCGTCCAATCACATTTTCACCCATCTTGAGTAAAAATCCTGCTCCCTTCATCTGACCCTGAATACATATTAACATCCCCATAGTTTTTCGTCTACCAATTCTTTCATAATGCTCCTGCTGGCGTTCTTCGGGAATATTTGTGTCAATTTCCCCCTGTTCCTCCCCAAACACTGCTGCCAGAATGGGTTCTACTACAATATTGGAGCAATGGGGGCAGCTTCGGAATTTGTCCCCATCATAAATATGGTCATTTTCACATTTTGTCAGATTCATATTGCACCTCTTTATCCTAAACGGTAAATTGTATTATTGTCTCCAAATGAAATCGTAGCCCCAGGTTTCAACCGATAGGTATCCCCCCGAACCAAACGATGAGTACCATCCACGAAAGTTCCATTACTGGAACGGTCCACCACTTCATAATCATTCGACTCTGCATGGTATACAATCGTACAATGCTGGCGACTAACCATAGGAAGATTAATCACCATATCCGCCTGTTTGTCATCCCTGCCAACCAATATTGTCTGCTCCGGCACGAATCGCACAATCTTTCCTAAATAGGCTCCCTTCACACACACCAGTGCCCCTTGTATGTCATTATATTGAAACAATCCCGAAGTCAGAAAACTTTCATATGGCGTTTCCAAAGAATCCTTTCCAAGGGCAATCGACACACTGTCCGCACCACTTCTTGAAACCGGAGTCTTGCTGACTGCCACTTCCAATTCCTCTAAGCATTCTAATATACCTTCTTTATACCGGCGACTTACCGGAACTGCATAGGGACCTACCTGTAACGTTTGATCCTTATACGCTGTAATTTTGTCACAAGCCACTAAATAACTCTGATGGCTGCGAACGAAGCCGTCTTTTTTCAGCAATTTCTCCAGATTGTCCAATTTCTCATAATATTCATAATCACACTTTTGGGTATGGACCACTATTTTGCGATGATTGCTCTCAATATATAGTATGGTATCCAAGGGAATCTTAGTCACAACCCCGCGGTTCAAAATATTTAGACATTTTGGATTCAACTGTACCTCTTTTAAATAGCGTTCCACCTCAAGCGCAATATCGGATGCTTTCAAAGGTTTCAACAAATAGGCAAAGGCGTGGTATTTGTAACATTCAAACACATAGTTCTGAGCTGCCGTAATGAAAATAATATCTGTATCAATATGTTTTTCATTTACCATCTGAGCAATGGCTAACCCGGTCTCATTTTTTTGGAAAATATCCAAAAACAACAGATTACAAGTAAAATTGCCTTCCTCAATCTCTGCGATTACTTCTGCACTGTCTAAATAGACGCGTGCCTCCCAATCTGCATATTGATCCAATATATCATTAAGCATCATCTGCAACTTCTGAATAAATTGCGCATCCATGTCACATATTCCAATTTTTAACATGTCCCACCTCTGTATACTGTCTCACAATAACTTTTTGAGCATATGCATTCTTCCTATAATTATTGTGATATTCTCTCTTTTCATCATATCATAATTTGTATAAATAGCAAATCAGTTGTCTATTTTAGCAGACATTTGTACAAAATAACCGACACATGAACAATTTGTGCAAAACAAAAAAGGATGACCGGTTTTCTTTTAAACAAAAACCCTGTCATCCTAATTTGTAAAAATGTTATCGTGCTGTCCTAATTAATTTTTTATACGGTGCAATCTTATTCTTCGGCACCTTTACTGTAAGAGAAGACGGAACTTTCCGAAAAGTTGCTTTTCCTATGAATTTCAGTTTCCTGCTTTTAATCGTCACTGTTTTTAGACTACTATCGCCGCGCAAACCATTTGCTCCAATTGTAGTAACTCCTACACCATATGTCACTTGAGTCAGTCTCTTACAGTTCATAAATGCTGCTGTTCCAACCATTTTTACATTTTTTCCGATTACCACTTTCTTTAATTTCTTACTCCCTTTACAGGCTCCATTCGCAATGGCTGTAACTTTATAGGTTTTTTGACCTAATTTTATACTGGCTGGTATCACCAGTTCCCGTACAGAAGAGTTAGCGCATCCTGAAAAGGCAACTGTCTTCTGACTGATTACCTTATATTTCTTTTTTGCTACTGTATAAGTCTTTCCTTTCTCATAGACGACCGGACTGTCCGCTCGGGACTGCTGTGTTTCCCTTGTCGTTGTTGCCGGCTCTCCCGTCGTTGTTGCCGGCTCTTCCGTCGTCAATTCCGGCTCTCCTCCACCGCCGGCTCCTGTGCCAACATAGGTATTGTATGTCGTAATATTATTTTCTATTAAATAATTGGCTACACTGCCACCTTCCACTACGCAAAAAATGACACCTGACAACTCCACCAATCCCAGATTACTAATGTCCGTAAGTCCTTCCGGTATAACCAGTACCAAGTCCTGATTCTCCGGAATGGCTCCTTCTTTAACTGTCTTCAGCGAATCCGAAAGCGTCAGTTTGGCAAGAGCCGTACAATCAGCAAACGCCGAAGTGCTAATATAACTCACAGTAGAGGGAAGCACCAGTTCGGTCAGCGAACTGCACCCCTCAAACACCATATTTAGTATTGTCCGAATCCCCTCCGGAAGATTAATACTGGTCAGATTGGAACAATAATAAAACGCGGCTGTTCCTATGCTGGTGAGAGAAGAGGGAAGTTGAATCGAGGTTATTGCTGCCCCTGATTTTTCTGCCTGAATACAATTTGTAAATGCAGTCGCCGCAATCGCCTTCACCCCTTCCGGTACAACAATATCACCGGTACAGAGATACCCATCCACCACAACATCATTCACAATCACCAGATGGTCGCTTCTCTCCTGCCGCTTCTCGTCCAACCATTTCGTTTGATAAAACGCACCGGGACCAAAATAGGTGACACTGGATGGTATATCTATCGCTTCCAACGCAGAACAACCAGCAAATGCATATTGATCAATGGACGTCAAACTATTCTCCGGCAAACGAACCGTTCCCAATGAGGTACAATTATAAAACATCGATTCACCCAGGCTTTCTACACCTTCTTCTACAATCACAGTCTCCAAAGACTGGCAGTAACTGAATACACCTACGCCAAATTCTTCCATACCAGCCGGGATGGTAACGGATGTCAATGCAGTCCTGTTAAAGCACTGGGCTTTCATCACTTTTAATGTACTAGGGAAAGACACCGAAGAAAGAGAGGTCAACGAACTAAAAGCCTTCGTTCCAATTGTTGTGATGCCCTCACTGATGGTTACCTCCTTCAAATAATTCTGAATATTGCTCCAACTCATGGATAACTCTCCCAACTGGGTCACAGCATATCCATCAATGGTACTGGGAATGGTTAATTGCCCTGTACTTTTAATACTGGTCACTGCACTCGTTGTAATTCCGGTAATCATTGCCGTATCATCATCCAGCAAAACATATTTAAAATACCCACTGGATACTTCTGCCTTTACCCGTTGCAGCATCGTCATCTTTGGCATACAGGCGGCAAAAAGTGCCATACTCATTACAAAAGCGAGCAATCGCCGAGTGGCCATCTCTTTCTTTCTCATTTCGTATCTCCTTCTAAATTGCAGTTATTCGTTATCGCACAATCCGGAAACTAATCGTCTTCTTTCCTGTATAATTTCCCTTTCCCTGAATCGTTACCGTCGCTTTTCCTACCTTGCGGTTGGTTCCATAGGACACTGTGTAGTCCCTGCCTTTTTTCAATTTCTGTCCGCTATTGCGGATGGTGACAGCAGGTGTAATCCGGCTGCCCTTATACTTGCGATTTCCAATTTTACTGATTTTACAATCCCTAATCTTCTTTTTTGCAATGGAAAAATGCAATGTTTTACTGCCGGTATAATTGCCGGTTCCGGTAACCGTCACTGTCGCTTTCCCTAATTTTTTATTATTCTTGTAGGACACCGTATAATCCGTTCCCCGAAGCAGTGACGTATTCTCATTTTTGATTTGCAGCGCTGGGGTTACCAGTTTTCCACTGTATGCCTGTTTTCCTACGGATGCAAAAGATGCCTTGCCAATCGCTGCAGGAAGAATCGTATACTGCCCCTCTTTCATACCTTTGTAATTACCTATTCCCACAATACGCACTGTCGCCGTTCCCGCACAACAATTGTTGGAATATTCACAACGGTAGTCCACACCTTCCTTCAGTGTTGCCCCTGCATAAGTCACAATCAAATTACACTTTTGCCGATTCTGATTATATATATAAGTTCCTGATATCTTAATATCCGCCTTTGCAATATCCCGTTGCACAATAGGAAAACACACCTGATAGGTTCCCGTATACGCACCTCTCAAAGAAACTACAGCCTTACCACTTCCAATATTAACATTGTCCGAATAAGATACCGTATAATCCAATTCCGGTTTTAGGACACTGCCATCTTTGCCGTGTACTACCAGTTCCGGCGTAATCCCATTCCCTGTATATTCCTGAGCCAAAATCTCATCTACCGAAGCCACCGGGCTATCACCCAAAGCAAAAGAAACCGCCGCACTTCCGGTAAAATTCTGACACCCGGTAATCGTAGCCGTACCCGTTCCCGCTGTTGCCGTTCCCAGAAACTGTCCGGCATTTGCCTGATTATTCTGGTAAGTCACCTTATAATCTGTTCCTTCTTTTAAAATACTTCCCTGATACCTCACACAAATCTTCGGTGTCGCCATCCCACTGGTAACACTCTGGTCCGTAACCTGGTCAATTTGCACATCGGTAATAGCGGCTGGTTGAATCGTAAAAATCTGGGAAATCGTTCCGCTATAAATTCCCTGCGGTGCTCCTGTCACTTCCACCAGCGCGGACCCCGCATTTTTATTTTCGCTGTATTTCACCGTATAATCCCGGTCCATAACCAAGGTCTTATATGCTTTGGTCGCCGTCACATCTTTTTTCAGACAGTAACCGTAACAGGTCTGACCGCCCACTTTCACAGAAACCGCATAATAATCACCTTTGCTACCATAAATCGTAAGTTTGGTTTTCTTCTTAATGGTCTTCACAAGAGAATAGGATTCCTCCGGTCCGGCAAATAACACCGTTTCTCTTTTTGCCGTTCCACTGTCTGCTAGTTTCTTCTTTGAGCGAACCGACACGTCCGGTTCAACCTCACGCCCGGTATATGTATAAGAAGTTCCACATTGAATCTCATAACTGTTCATATTTTCGGACACCACAACTTTGCAACTGTCAGAAGCTCCGGTTGAAGTAGTTGCTGTAATCACCGTCTCCCCACCGGAAACCCCATAGACATATCCGTCCTTCACATAGGCAACCGATGGCCGGGAAGAAGTCCATTTGATGTCATCCACGCACCCTGCCGGAGACAGGGAATGGTACAAATAAAGCATATTATTCGTAGTGAGAGTAACATTGCTGTCCGTTATGGAAATTCCCGTCGCCACTTTTGCCCGGGTAATCTCACTGGTCTTATACCAGAAATTACAATCCACATAACCGCTGATGCCCGGCACTCTTCCCCGGCTTGTATGCTGCCAAAAAGAGTAGGTTCCTGTATAGGGTGTCGCAAACCCGCGGTCGGTTCCATTATTTTTTCCAAAATTCGCAAGCCACATGAGGTAATCCTGTGCCAGTTCCTCCGCATATAAATGGTTGTTCAGCATATCACAGTTTCCGTATACCATCGGCGTATACCCGGCATTTTCCACCGTCTGGCAAAACGCCTTACAAACATCCGTCGCCTCCCGTTTGGTAAGATGTGCCTTGTACAATCTTCCCGAAGTAGACGTATAGAACTCATAATCCAGAACAACGGGCATGGAAATATCATACCCCTGTATCCGATTCAACACGAAATTAGCCTCTGCCCTCGCCTCCGCTGGTGTTGTCGCCTGGGAATAAATATATACTCCGACCTTAATACCTGCCTTTAACGCCCCTTTTATGTAACTCAAATAGCGGGAGTCCGCCCGCAATGCTCCGGACTCACTTCCCCGGTAACCTACCCGGATGATGGCAAATTCCACTCCGGCTTTTTTTACCTTTTTCCAGTCAATATTGCCCTGCCACTGAGACACGTCAATTCCATTTGTCACCTGATAACCGCTGAACCGGCTGGCATGACGGTATGTACTTTTGGTAAAAGGACTCTTTGCAATTTTTGTCGTACCCGTGGCACTGATTGTAGCGGACTGTCCCTCTCCTTCATAAGCATAATTGTAATCCACATCATGGCGACGCAGTTCAGGGTCTGCATCCTGCTCCTGCGCGTGGGGAATCAAAAAAAAATTGCTACACAATACACACACTATAAGACAGACAGTTAAAACACGAATTCTTCTCTGCATCATAACCTCCTATTTTTCCACCTGCGTTTCTTCTATAAATCCACGAAAATTCTTCTCCACCAGTTTCCGGGTAACCATAACTTCATGCTGGCATCCCTGACATTTTAACTTGAAATCCATGCCAACACGCAAAATCTCCCACTGGTTCGTACCACAGGGATGCTGCTTTTTCATTTTAATAACCTGTCCTACCTGAAAATCCATCTGGCAACTACTCCTTCCACCGAAACATCTTATAACTACTTATAGTTTATCACATTTTGAAATTGGTTGCCATATTCTAATACAAAGGAAGATGTATAAAAAAGATTGCTAAGCCAAAAAATGAATTTTTATTGCGTCAAAATCTCTTTTTTTTAATACTCTTTTCAACAAAAAAGAAAAGGAGCTTCGCTCCATAAATGATTAAAAATCATCTATTTTGCGACGCTCCCTTTTAATACCTATTTTATTTCTGTTAACACAAAATCTGACAATGTAATCGCAGCGGGGTTCTCTGGTACATAAGATGTTTTATGTCCCTCCGCGTCATACTCGTCAATCACACCCATATTTACATTCATCTGAATTGTGGAACTAGTTTCTTTCTCTGTCAGGTCAAGTTCGTAGTCAACCGTTTTTTCCTCTCCTGCATTGAGCGTCAGAGTTTCTTCACCATACCATTCATAGCCATTTTCAGGATCCTGGAACACATATTTAATCTTCCGGTCTGTTGACGATGTCACTTTAAATGTAAAACGGTATTTCTTTCCTTTCTCTAATGTCAACGGTTCCTGTGTCAGCTTTACATTCCATTCTTCTGTTCCGGGATTTTGTACATTATAGGTTATTTTTCCAT
>JAQXNR010000080.1 GCA_029098105.1 Lachnospiraceae bacterium | reverse complement strand
AGCCCAGCCTGCGTACCCGTCTGATGAAGAAACAGCAGGAATTACAAGCAGAAATCAAAGCAGAAGAAGAAAAGAATCCAAAAAAGAAAAAGAAATAAGAAACTTACAGCGCTGTTACAAAAAGAAATGTATCAGCGCTGTTTTTTTGCTTTCTTTATTTGCGATTTAACAATATTGAGACAGGAGTTGTAATATTGCCACCGCTTTTTCTCTCTCATTCCGGGCATTGCAAAATTGCACTTCAAACTCCAACAACCGTTCCCTGTCTTCTTTTTCTAACACCTTCTTTGTGTTTCTTATTTCTTTACTGTCTAGAAGTGAATAATCGTCATCCAGAAAATATTCCAATGGTTTTTCCAGCACCGCCGCAATTTGAAAGAACACGTCCAGCCCCGGCTGGCGCACACCTTCCTCATAGTGCTGAATCGCGCTGGCAGACAAGTGCATCCGTTCTCCCATTTTTTCTCTGGAATAACCCTTCTCCATCCTTGCTATTTTTAATTTTTTACCAAAGTATTCCATAGTACAATCCCCGTTAAAAAATTATGCTATCAATCCACATCTCTACAATCTAATACGAAGGGCTCTGGTTGCGTTAAGCACCGCAATCACCATAACTCCCACATCGGCAAATATAGCAGCCCACATGTTGGCAATTCCCAAGGCCCCCAACGCAAGGCAGAGAAGTTTTACTGTAAGGGCAAATACAATATTCTCTCTTACAATGTGCAGAGTTCTTCTGGAAATCTTCATGGCAAGGGCAATCTTTGCCGGGTCATCGTCCATGAGCACCACATCTGCCGCCTCAATGGCAGCATCCGAGCCCAGTGCTCCCATGGCGATTCCGATGTCAGCCCGGGAAAGCACCGGAGCATCATTGATTCCATCTCCTACAAATGCAAGATTTTCCTTTTTGCCTTTCTGTTCCAGCAACTGCTCCACTTCAAAAACCTTATCCGCCGGGAGCAAATCACTGCGTACCACATCTACCCCAACCTCAGCGGCTACTTTTTCCGCTGTTTTCTTCGTATCACCTGTCAGCATAACAGTCTGACGGATCCCGTTTTTCTTAAGTTCTGTAATCGCTTTTTGGGAAGTAGGTTTTACCACATCGGAAATGGTAATACAACCAGCATATTCATGTTCTACTGCCACATAAACCACAGTTCCCTCGTCATGCTCCTGAGAAATCGAAAGAGAATTCTGTTTCATCAGTTTACTGTTTCCGGCGTAAACCGCGTTCCCATCCACAACTGCTTTCACACCATGCCCTGCAATCTCTTCAATTTGGTTTACCCGCTCCAAATCCAGTTTCTCGCCATAGGCATTTTTTAAACTCTGACTGATGGGGTGACTGGATGCGCTTTCCGCATATGCCGCATAATAGAGAAGACTTTTTTCATCGAATCCCTTCTCCGGGTATATTCCACTGACCTCAAAAACACCTTTCGTCAACGTTCCCGTCTTATCAAAGACAATATATTTTGCATCTGCCAATGCCTCCAGGTAATTGGAACCTTTTACCAGAATACCGTTTGTAGAAGCACATCCAATCCCTCCAAAGAAACTTAAGGGAATGGAAATTACCAGGGCACAAGGACAACTAATAACAAGAAAAGTGAGTGCTCTAATTACCCATGTCTGAAATTCCGGTGTCATACCCAGCAGTAACCGGACAGCCGGAGGCAGCAGAGCAAGGGCGAGGGCACTGTAGCACACCGCCGGCGTATAATACCGGGCAAATTTCGTAATGAAATTCTCAGACCGGGATTTTTTCATGCTGGAATTCTCCACCAGGTCCAGAATTTTTGATACTGTGGAATCTCCAAATTCCTTTGTGGTTTTCAAATGAATCGCTCCGGTCATATTAATGCAACCGCTAATTACTTCGTCACCACACTGTGCCTCCCGGGGAACACTCTCTCCGGTAAGAGCGCTTGTATTCAGCGTGGTACTGCCCTCTGTAATCACTCCATCAATTGGCACTTTCTCTCCGGGATTGATTACAATCTCTGTTCCAATCTCCACATCATCCGGGTCCACCTGCTGAAGCTGTCCATCCACTAAAATGTTGGCATAATCCGGGCGGATGTCCATAAGAGCGGCAATGTTTTTACGGCTTTTTCCCACAGCACAACTCTGAAACAATTCCCCAATCTGGTAAAATAGCATAACCGCTACACCTTCTTTGAAATCTCCCAAAAGCATGGCACCTACTGTTGCCACAGCCATCAGAAAATTTTCGTCAAATATCTGCCTGTTCAGAATTCCTTTTCCTGCCTTTTTCAAAATATCATATCCAATCACAAAATAGGGTACCAGGTAAAGCAATGCCTCCATCCATGCACTGAATTTCCAAACAGAACAACTGACGGAAACAAGAACTACGAGTACTGCTGCAATTATAATACGATACAAAACTTTTTTTTGCTTTGTTGTCATAACGCTCTCTCCTTACAGGAAGATTTCACAATCATCCTCCACCTTTTTACAATTCTTTAATGCCTGCTGCATAACGGCATCCACGTCCGCACCATCCTCAAATTCCACCTTCAACTTCAAAGTCATAAAACTTAAAGTCGCATCCTTGACTCCTTGTGTCGCCTTAACGGCTTCCTCCATTTTTGCTGCACAATTTGCACAATCAACCTCTACTTTATATGTCTTCTTCATATTAAACATCTCCTTTTCCGTCCGCCGTAGGTGCTATGCACCGGAGGGGGACTTACTATTTCCTGATATTATTACTTTAGACAATTGCGAAACTCATATGCTCCAATTAAATAAGCATTTTATTTCGCAAACACTACTCCTCTATGTGCTCCATACCCATGCTCAATATCGTCCTTACATGCTCATCATCCAGAGAATAAAATATAATCTTGCCCTCCCTGCGAAAACGGACTAATTTGGCATCTTTTAAAATTTTTAACTGGTGACTGACCGCCGACTGGCTCAGATTCAAAATCTGGGCAATATCCCCGACACACAGTTCACTTTCCAGCAGTGCATGGAGAATCCGTATTCTGGTGGAGTCCCCAAACACCTTGAATAATTCTGCCAAATCATATAGTTCTTCCTCTGCCGGCTGTGTCTCCAGCACCCGTCTCACAACATCTTCATGCACCGCAAGAAATTCGTACTGGGATTCTTTCCCCTGCTCTTGCATGCTATCCCTCCTTCCTTTCGTTTTTACAATTCATCATTTGAACATTCATTCATTTGTTTTTATTATATCTCTCATTCCTATTTTGTCAAGTCTTTTTTATATATAAACAGGAAAGAACTTACTTTAAATTAAAAATCATGCATCTCAGTAAACATTATGCAATTTTAAAAACAGAAATGTTACAATGGCAAGCAATCGCCACCATATTGGCGTTGGAAGCAATTTATTTTAGAAAAATATTATACAGCGAGATTACATTAATTGATAGAAACAAAAGATTTTGGAAAATTTATCCGAGAAGAACGACTAAAACAAAATATGACACAAACCGACGTGGCAAATCAGGCAGATATTTTATTGCCACTTTTTCGCATGATTGAAGAAGGGAGGTTTATACCTCCCCTAAAAACTATGGTTAAAATACTTCAAGTATTGAACCTATCTGTACACGAACTTTTAACCGAAGAAGAAAAAGAAATTCTCTTAAAAAGCAAAGAATCTCCACCATCCGAGGATGACTAGAACGGAATTGAAAAATTCCCTTCACCCCACTCTCTCAAATACATATTCTGATGCCGATGACAGTTGGTCGCGGTACACATACCCCAGCCGGTCAAAAGACTTCATCTCTTCCGGCTCTGTCATCTGCATTTCCGCCATATAGCGTACCATTTCTCCCCGCGCCATTTTCGCATAAGTCCCCTTTGTCACCAGTTTACCTCCAGCCTTTTCGCAAAACGTAATGGTAATGCAGGCATCCTGTCTGGTAAGGTATTTCTCGATACACTTTGCGTATTCTTTGGAGGCAAGATTAATCACTATACCACTCTCATCACGAATGCCCCGATAGAGTCGGTCTCCCCAAAAATCATACAGATTCCGGCATCCACCAATTGCCGCTTTTGCCTGCATTTCCAATCGGTAGGGAGTCACCCCGTCCATTGGTTTTAGCACGCCATAAAAGGCTGACAAAATCCGAAGATGTTCCTGCACATAAGCATATTGCTTGTTTTCAAATACTGCAGGTGCCATATACCGGAAGGCAATTCCCTCGTAGGACAGTATTGCAGGAGTCAGGTTATGGTACAAATCCATGTGTGCCAGCCGCTCAAAATTCTGCTGTGCAATTTTGTCATTGCACTTCCACATTTTTTGCAAATCCTCATGAGACTGTTGCTGCATAAATTGTAAAATCTGCTCCGTCTGTTTCATGTACATCGGTAAGCCAATAGGTTCCAGACTGTCCAAGTCGGTATTCATCTTTTTGGCAGGAGACATAATGATTCGCATCAGCCCAACTCCTTCAACATATTCTCCGGGTCATCGGCAGCCTTTACTTTGTCATTTGCCCGAATGATGATGCCCTCCTCGTCAATCAAATAAGTAGTGCGAACTACACCCATAGAAACTTTACCGTAGTTCTTTTTCTCTTTCCATACATCATAAGCCTCAATCACGTTTCGCTCAGGGTCTGACAAAATGGTAAAAGTAAGATTCTGTTTTTCTTCAAACCGCTTATGGGATGCAACGGAATCTTTGCTCACACCGAGAACCACTGCACCTTTTTCGACAAACTGGGGGTAACGCTCCGAATATCCGCAGGCCTGTTTTGTACAACCAGCGGTATTGTCTTTCGGGTAAAAATACAAAATTACCTTTTTCCCTCTGTACTCTGCTAATGTATGCATTTTACCATTCTGATCCGGTAATTCAAAATCCGGTGCCTTTGTTCCCACTTCTAACATAAATATCGCCTCTTTCATTGTATTTTTTGAATTGTAATAATCAGTTGCTCATAATTCTATCATCCAACATCCGGATACCGTTCCATAACTGCAAGAAAGTCGTCAAAATGAATATCAAACAGTGCCGTTAATTCCGGGTCAAACTGCTGCCCTCCCTGTGAAACAATTTCCGTCCTCGCCTGTTCCGGTGTCCATGAACTCTTATAACATCGTTTACTGACCAAGGCATCAAACACATCTGCAATCGCTACACATCGGGCATATAAATCAATCTGTTCGGCTTTTAAATTGTGCTGATATCCTTTTCCATCAAATCGCTCGTGATGCTGTTGGGCAATGGTAGCCGCTATTTGCATAATCTCTCCCGGGGAATTCTCCAACAATTTATAACCATAATCCACATGTTTTTTTATTTCAAAAAACTCCTCATCCGTTAATCGCGCCGGCTTATGCAATATTTCCTGGGGCACCCCTATTTTTCCAACATCATGCATCATGCTTGCCACGCTCACCTTCCAGGTTTCTTCATCGGACATGCCTTTCGCCCGACATAAAATTTCGGTATATGCTGCAACCCGCTTTACATGTTGTCCCGTCTCCCGGCTTTGCGCCTCTACCAATTCAGCCAGAGAACTAACCAGCGTCTGCTGGTCCTCATAAAGTTCTTTATTTTTCTCTACAAGAGCCCTAATCAATCTCTGCAGTTTACCCGTAACACTGAGACAAATAATTGAAATCGCAAGCATTTCAATGACACGCGGTACAATACCATACAACAATACTCCACGTAACGTAACCAGAGGCTCATCCGGAATAATTTTCAATTGAAAGGCAATCAAATGGCTCACTATCATCACAGGAACACTAAGTATCGTAGTATATAACACGCTTGGACGGTCACAATACAAACATGCCACTACCAATGGAAAGACCAGCATAATAATGACATGGTAAGATAGAATAGAATATAACAGTCCTGACATCAAAACAACAAGCGTCAGCACAAAATAACGGGCGATTTTATTTCTTATATGCAAAAAATTATATAATATTGTAGGAATAAATAAAATTACAATAGCAAATAAAATAGTGGGATATAACACATTAGAAATCTTAAACACATTCAGCAAATTCAACAGCATTACAACTGCCATTAATAATATCATAATGCGGCAGATTGAAGCCATACGGTTGTCGGCATCCCTTTCAAAATCTCTTATTAATCGATCTGTAAAATTCATTCTATACCTCCCTGAAATCACATACCAACGCTGGAAATCATCAATTGAATAAAACTATTCTCCCCATTCCACTTCTTACTATAACATAAAATAGCAAAATTTTCATATAGTTATTTATCTAGTTATTTTTAGCATTTATATCCAACTGAACAATTCTATTGCTTTTTGTTTTACTTTCCATTATGATATTTTAGTGATTGCAAAAAGCAACAATATAGATACGGAAGGATTTACTATACCATGGAAAGAGAAAAATTTAAAAGCCGTCTGGGCTTTATTCTTATATCAGCTGGATGTGCCATCGGAATCGGAAATGTTTGGCGTTTTCCCTATGTTGTCGGAAATAACGGCGGCTGCCTGTTTGTTTTATTGTACCTCCTTTTCCTCGTTATACTCGGACTGCCGATAATGACGATGGAACTCGCCGTCGGACGTGCCAGTCGTGCCTCTGTAGCCCGTTCCTTCCATGTGCTCGAAAAACCGGGAAGCAAATGGCATCTTCACAGCTGGCTTGCCATTGCCGCGAATTATATGCTCATGTTCTTCTATACGGTCATCGCCGGCTGGATGCTCTACTATTTTGTTGGAATGCTGTCCGGGAAATGGAATCATACAACTACCGAAGAGGTAAAACAGATTTTTGCAGACTTGACCGGCAACCCCTGGACTATGACTATTTCTACCTTTATTGTAATTGTTGCAGGGTTTGCAGTCTGCTCAATGGGACTTCAAAAGGGCGTGGAAAAAATTACAAAATTTATGATGATTTCCCTTCTCCTTATTATGGTTATTCTTGCCATTAACAGTATTTTTCTGAAAAACGGCAATGAGGGACTGAAATTCTACCTGATTCCCAACTGGACTGCGGTCAAAAAAATCGGAGCGGGAACGGTCATTGTCCAGGCAATGAACCAGGCGTTTTTTACGCTCAGCATTGGCATCGGCTCCATGGCAATCTTTGGAAGTTATATTGACAAAAAGGCATCCCTTTTGAAAGAGGCTGTAACGATTGCCTCTTTGGATACCTTTGTCGCTATTGTTGCAGGACTGATTATATTTCCGGCATGTTTTGCCTATGGTGTACAGCCCGACCAGGGGCCAAGCCTAATCTTTATTACCCTGCCAAACATATTTAATGCAATGCCTAATGGACATGTATGGGGTGCTTTCTTTTTCCTGTTCATGACATTTGCCGCTTTTTCCACCGTCATCGCCGTATTTGAAAATATTATGTCGATGTGCATGGATTTAAGAGGCTGGACCAGAAAGAAGGCGGCTTTGATTAACATCTTACTGGTATTCATCGGCGCTCTTCCTTGCATTCTGGGCTTCAATGTCTTTTCCGGATTCGAACCCCTTGGAGCCGGAAGCAATATACTTGATCTGGAAGATTTCTTCGTCAGCAATCTGGCGCTGCCCATCGGAAGCATTGTCTATACTTTGTTCTGTATGAGCCGCTATGGCTGGGGCAGTGAAAATTACTATGCCGAAGTGAATGAGGGTAAGGGACTGAAAATGCCACGTTTTTTGAAACCTTACCTTACCTATGTGCTTCCCCTTGTGGTACTGGTTTTGATTGTTTACGGAATCGCAACGAAGTAGATGCTTATTGAATCTGACCTTTTTCTTCTTTCGACTCTATATCTTTCGGCAGTACCAGATTTAAAATAATAGCAATTACAAATACGACTGCCACACAATTTTGAGCAAAAACATTCTGAAACATCTGGGGAAAAATTGCAAATATTTCAGAGACCTGGGTAAAGCCCAGACCAATGCTTAAAGACAACGCCGCAATGGTCATGTTGCGCTGTGTAAAGCCACATTTGGTAATCATCTGCATTCCGCTGAGCACAATGGTACCAAACATCATTATGGTACATCCTCCAAGAACGGCATCCGGCAAGGTTGCAAGCAATGCTCCGAACACCGGGAACAACCCTGCCAGCACCATAATTACCGCTCCGGTAAATATTACAAAACGGTTGACTACCTTTGTCATGGAAACCAGTCCCACATTCTGGCTGAAGGATGTGATGGGAAGACAGCCGAACAATGAGGAAAGGGCACTAATAAACCCATCGCAGGCGACAGAGCCGGAAATTTCCTCTGTGGTGACTTCCCGGTCCAATCCGGCAGAAGCAAGGGCTGAAGTATCCCCAATGGTCTCTGTTGCCGACACCATGAAAATCACAACTACGGAAATAATTGCCCCTGCATGAAATTCCAGTTGAAACGGCATAAGTTCCGGAAAGGCTATTATTTTCGCGGACGCAAGAGATGAAAAATCCACTACCCCCATAAACACTGCAACAATATATCCCACTACCAGTCCAAACAAAACAGAAAGTTGTTTCCAGTAGGACTTTGCCACAATGTTAAATCCAAGACAGCTGACCAGTGTAATGGTGCCCAAAATCAAATTCTGGGCAGAACCAAAATCTTCACTGCCGCTTCCCCCACCAAAGGAAGCCGCGCCTACCGACAACAGGGAAAATCCAATCGAAGTTACAACCGTAGCTGCCACAATCGGGGCAATCAGTTTCATCCAATATTTTGCCAGCAGACCCAAAATCCCTTCAATCAGTCCGCCTATGAGAACTGCCCCAAGAATTGCTCCATACCCAAACTTAGGACCAATATAGCAAAACACGGACACAAAGGTAAAACTAATTCCCATGACTATCGGAAGCCCTGAACCGATTTTCCATAGAGGGTACAACTGAATCATTGACCCGATTCCTGCAATAATCATCGCACTCTGAATCAACCCCGCGGTTTGTCCATCATCCAGCCCACAAGCACCAGCAACAATAAAAATAGGAGCAATATTGGCTACGAACATTGCCAAAATGTGCTGTAGACCAAATGGTATTGCCTTTGCCACCGGTACTCTTCCATTTAACTGGTATATATTATTCACATCCTTGCTTGCATGTAACATCACTTTTCCTCTGCTTTCCTCTTATTGTTCCTTAAATACAATTTTTCCTGTCTGCCAATCCATCTCTTCCACAATCGCCAGAGATTCCAACTGGTATCCCAGATTTCGAATCATTTTTCCTCCCGGCTGGTATCCCTTTTCAATCGCAATTCCAATACCTTCCACCGTCGCTCCTGCTGACTGGACAATCTGAAGCAGTCCCTGCAGCGCACAACCATTTGCCAGAAAATCATCAATAATCAACACATGGTCCGTTTCATTCAGAAATTTCTGGGAGACAATAATCTGGTTTTTGCATTTATGGGTAAAGGATTCCACCTCCGCTACATACATTTTTCCATCCAGATTAATACTCTTTGCTTTTTTTGCAAATACTACCGGTACTCCAAAATGCTGTGCTACAATGCAGGCAATTCCAATACCAGAAGCTTCCACAGTAAGAATCTTGTTGATGGGTTTCCCATCGAAACGACGCTTAAATTCTTTTCCCATCTCATTAAACAAATCAATGTCCATCTGATGGTTCAAAAAACTATCCACCTTAAGTACATTACCTTCTTTTACGACTCCGTCTTTCAGAATTCTCTCTTCTAAACGATTCATCTTTGTCCTCCTCATAGTATCCTATTTTCATCGTGAGTTTTGCATTATTGTAGCATTATTTCAGCTATATGTCATTGGATTTTTCTGTAAATCATTTTTAAACCGAAAATGTATAGGCGTAATGATTGTTACCGTTTTGATTCTATGGAATATGAAGATATGACGGCCAAACAGATGTATAACGAAATAAAAAGCAGATTATATAAATAAGGAAAAACCTATTTGTTTTTGGATGAAATACAGGAGACAGAATGAAAAAATTTATGTTCAAGTTACCCAGAGAATTCTTTTAGGTTGCATATTTTTATAAATGACCCCACTCCTATCTTATCTATCCGAATCAATCACATAAGCCATCTCGTGCCATTGTTCTCCACCCCAGGTCGAAGCTGCCATTCCATGGTCAACAAAGCCCATCTTTTTATACATCTCCACCTTACTTTCCAAGCACGTCAGAATCAACATTTTGCGACCTTTTTTTTGCTCGCGTTTCATATACTGAAGTACCAACTCCTTTGCCAGTCCCTGGTTCCGATATTCCGGTAATACATCCAAACCTAACAGCATAATGTTTTTTCCATCCGGCTTATATAAACTCACATCGGTGAAAAATTCATCTCGAAATGAAGGTTCATCCGTTGCCAGTCCATTAAAGAATCCTGCAAGTTTGCCAGTCTCCCGATCTACTGCCACAAGGAATAATTCTGGTACTTTTGCGATTCTTTCTTTCATGCATTTTTCCGAACAGGCCTCATTTGGCGGAAAACAAATCTGTTCGATTCGAACTGCCTGGTCTGCTTCTTCTGATTGAATGCTGCGAAACTCATACTTACTATCCATATTATTTGCCAATTGTGGTTCCTCCTTTTTTAACTGTGCACAGAATAGTTCATCTTCTACATTGTCACGTTCTTGAATCTGTTCTGCATTATTATCACTACGACTTTCGATAATATACCAACATTCTATCACACAACACTAAATATTTAAAACCCTCCTTCATTATATGCTCTCGCAATTACATAAGAAGGTTCGAAATATGCTCCGCAAGAGTTATAGTTTGCGTTTACATAGAAATCCGATTCCGGAAATCTTATGAGGAGGTTTGTGCTTATGCTTACAACGGAGCTTTTTATAGCCATCATCAGCTTATGTATCACTTGCTTTGCTCTTGGTTATGCCGTTGGTTCTAAGAGCAGTGATAAGACACAAAAATAACCGCCTGGTCCTGAGAAAACTTGGCGGTTATTTTTAACTACTAACATCAGGGCTAACCGTCTATCGGTAGCACTTCTTTGATATTATACTAACACCTAACCGCTTATATGTCAAACATATATTCTGTTTTCAATCTTAATTTTGAATAATAAAACAAAAACGGGTGCTGTTATATTAGCATTGTTAGCAGCTGTATTTTATGCAATTAACACGCCGTTTTCAAAAGTATTATTGAGTAATGTTGCACCAACCTTTATGGCTGCTTTTTTATATCTTGGTGCTGG
>JAQXNR010000079.1 GCA_029098105.1 Lachnospiraceae bacterium | reverse complement strand
AAAGAATTGCGTCTTCTTGTGGATGAGAGTCACGAGGACGGTGTCATTGAAAAAGAAGAAAAGGAAATGATTAACAACGTATTTGACTTCGGTGATTCCAAAGCAAAGGATGTTATGACTCCCCGCGTGGATGTTGTCTGTATTTGTGTGGATGATTCTTACGAAGACATTATTTCCGTTTATGCTGAACACAAATATACCCGTATTCCTGTATATGAGGACAATCCTGACAATATTATTGGTGTCCTGAACATCAAAGATTTACTCTATGAACTCTCCTGCCACCACACTGATTTTTCCCTTCGGGATTTACTCTGGAAGCCTTATTTTGCTACTGAATTTCAAAAAACCTCGGAGTTGCTTGCGGTAATTCGAAAAGCAGACAGCAATATGGCAATCGTTCTGGACGAATATGGCGCCCTTGCCGGTCTGGTTACAATGGAAGATTTGCTGGAAGAAATTGTAGGGGAATTGCGGGATGAATATGACCAGGAAGAGGAAAATGACATCTTACAGATTAGCGACAATGAATATGAAGTAGATGGCAGTATCCGTCTGGACGACTTAAACGACGCTCTGGACATCGAGCTGGAATCCCAGGATTACGACTCCATTGGCGGTCATATTCTAGAGTTACTGGACCATCTTCCAAAAGTGGGAGAAATTGCCACAGAACACAATCTTACTTTTAAAGTAGTGGAAATGGACAAAAACCGTATTCAACGGGTACATATAACCGTTTCCTGAAATACAAAAACGTGCTAATAATGCGAAACATAAAAACACCGGAATCTCTTTTTAAAGTTCCGGTGTTTCTGTTTTCTTTATCCTCTGTCATCCGGTTCACATTCCCGAAAACGACACTGTTCAATCGGGTAATTTCCAAACACGCTGATTCCGCCTCCATTAATCCGGGCAATACACCGTTCAAACTCACAGTTTTTAATCAATCCTTTGTTTCCTGCCAAATAAATCCCTGCACCAGTGTCACTGCGGCAGTTGACAAAAGAAGAATCCCGTATTACCGCCCGGCTTCCATATACCGCCCCGTCCAGACAATTGCTAAACACAGTATCCTCACAGAGCAAATCTACAGCACTATACACCGCCCTTCCTCCTGCTGTATTTTTTACAACACAGGAAAGTAATGTCACTTTCGTTCCAGTCGCCTTTAGAATACCATGCTTCTCATCTCCGTCCAGAACCGAATCCCGAAACACAACTGGGCTGCCATTACTCACATCCAGCATATCTTTTCCTTCCATTTCATACGCCTTCAGTATCCCGTGTTCCAGAGTAAATCCTCCAGACAGCCGGAGTGGTTTGTGTAAATATAAATGCACATCATGGGCATATACCGGACATTTCTCCAAAGACGAAAACGTTCCCATAAAACAGGTAGAGTAACAAATTTCTTTTAACTGCATACACTCCTGTTCTTCGCCGATTTCCTGAACTAGTTCTCCCCGCTCATCCCGGGAAGCCTCATAAATACAACCATGTACAACTCCCTGCGCCACGCCCTTATAGTATATCGAATTTCCCAGTTTCCGGGCATGACAGCCGTCAAAAATACAACCCTCTATTTTCACAGGAAAGGCAGCATACACTGCTCCTCCCTGTCCCGCCATACATTCCGTAAAATGACATTTAACAATGTTTCCCTCATCGGCTTTTGCCCAGACCGCTGCTCCTTCTTTTTCACAGTAACAGTCCTGAAAACGAGAATTGTCCAGCTGGATTTTTCTTCCTTGAAAAACAACAGCACTTTGAAAATTCGTTTCATAGACTGACAATTTAGAAATTTGCAGATTTCCACCATGTTGCCACAAGAATCCACAGTGATTCCGGCAATATACCTGAGTATTGGAAACACTGACCTCACTTTCTTTTTCCACGAAAAACATGGTTGTGAAAACTCCCTTTGTATATTCCAGTTCACTATCTAAAATAGTAAGTTTGCCACCCCGCAAACGAATCGGCGCAGCAAAAGACAATATGGCGTTTTCAATCCGCAGTTCGCATCCCGCCGGAATTTCTACCTCTTCCCGGATTTCACATTGTCCATTTATAATGATGGTTTTTCCGGGATACACAGCATGGGCATCAAAAACTGTAGTATACTCCAATTCTGGTATGTAATACCGAATATTTTCCAAAGTGCAGGACATTTTCAACTGCATCATATTGGCATACAATTTCATACACTCTTCTGCATGATTATCCATTGCCTCTTTGATTAGTTGCCGGAGCAGTCGAAGTTGAATTTTGGGGAAATGAAACAACTCTCCATAAATCTCAATGGCTTCAGACTCTTTTTCTCCAAATCCATATCCAGTATAAGACATATTATATAAATCCAGCAAAAAAACCGTCTGTTTTTTCTCAGTATCCAGCATTTGCAAAATATTTTCCAGTATTCTCTCCCGGTTCCGGGCATAGGAAATCACCTGTTTTACTTCTTCTCTACCCAAATGCAGTCCAAAAGTAAAAAGCCGCAGCAGTTCAAAATTGTCCATAGGAGTAATCTCCTGACTCAACTGCGTCTGCAACAATATCGCTGCCGCATAATTTTCCCGGAATTCAATACTCTCATTATAGAATTGGTGTTTCGGAGACAACCATGTTTTTGTTTTCTCCTTTAATTTCATCAGTGTTGATTTCATATACCACCCTGCCTCTATTCTTTCAATTCATACGCATTAAACACCTCTCCCTGTTCCGGCAAACAGCCCAGAAAGCGGCAACCCAACACCTGCTGACCATATCTCTTATAGCGAAAATACAGCGCAGCGCCTAAATATTTGGCACGGCAGCTGTGAAATTCACATTCCCGAATATGAACCCCTTCTCTGCTGGAACAATGAATTGCGCCTCCATGCTCTGCCCTGCAGTTTTCAAACTGGCAATGCAGTAATTCTACATCTGTATCTTCCCCAATTTTGATTCCCCCGCCTGAACAATCTTTTAAGGTAACTTCCTCCAGATTCAACTTATTTCCCAGAAAATGAACCGCATAATCCCCTCTTACGTTGCAGAGCAGACTATTTTTCATTTGAAGCGAACCATCCATTTGTTGAAGAATAGGACACAAACCATGTGCATCTACCGTAGTATCCTCAATATACAATGTATGCTGCTCCTGAGCAGTCAAAAAATACTGTTTCTGTCGACTCTCCCCCACTGCTTCCAAAAGAGAATTACATATTTCCACTCTGCCACCGTCAATCCGAATACTTCCTCCCACCGACAAAGTAGTATTCGAAATATATAATTTGGTTCCTTTGGTCACCAAAATATCGGAATCTACTTGAGTTGGACTTTCGATTCGCACACATCCTCCCTGATCCAGAATCAGTTTGGAATAATGCCTTTGTTCCCGATACTCCTCGTTCATATACCGAAGCAGTTCATAATCCACAGAATTTCCATTTTTTTCATACCGCTCTACCAGTTTATGCGCCACATCACTATCCCCATTACTGCGTTCCTGTAAAAAACGCTCCATAAAATGTCTGGTTTCCTCTCCCAGTTTTAGTATGTAACAAAACTGTTGTATCACTTCCTCACAATACCATTTCCCCCAGTCAGAGTATTCTTTCAGTTTCAACAGATCAATAAGAAAACAGTTAGACAACCGTCTCTCAATCGAAAGCATCTGAACAAGGCAATCCAGAGACTGTTCGAAATGATTGTTGATATCCACTATCATCTCCTCACTGCTTTCTCTGGAAATTCCTATCGTGTTGCACACTTTTTCAAAGGGAGCAGATAGTTCCCTTATGGTTTTCATATTTCCTTTTGCCATAACCGCCAGCCCAAAGCAGTACAAGTACCGTTCATGCAAAGAAAGAGAAGACAAGGGATGACGTTGCATCCGATTGACTTCTCTTTTCTGTTGCAAGGTTTCTAATATGTCCATATTCACCCTCCCAGCAAAACCAATCCACTCCTATGACCGGTGCTGCATATTCTGAAAGCAGTAATTGATGATGTCCTTTCTCTTGACAATCCCTATAAAAATCTCATCATCATCTACCACCGGAATAAAATTCTGCATCATGGATGCGGCTACCAAATCTTCGATATTTACATCTATGGAAACCGCACGATTATCCATTCTCCGGCTAACCGCCGTGACCGGAATCTGGGTTAAATCCTCTTTCCACAATTCATGATGGCGAATATACCACATGGCATCTCCCTCAGTTATCGTACCAACATAATGTCCTTTTCTGTCAATCATGGGCACTGCTGTATACTGGTACTGTTCCATCTTACACAGCGCCTCTTCCAAAGAATTATCATCATGAATATGTGCCACCTCACTCTTAGGAGTTAAAAAAAACAAAATATTCATGTATCCAGCCTCCTTATTTTGATACCACGGAATTGATATTTACATCCATCGTCCGGTAAGGTATATCTATTCCTGCCTCATCAAAAGCATATTTAATCTGTTCTAAAAGTGTCCATCTCACGCCCCAGTAGTCTTCTGTACGAACCCATGCATGGATTCCCATCATGACACCACTCTCCCCCAGAGCGCCTACAAAAATATCAATTTCTCTGTCCTGAATTACCCTTTTTTCCTGCTCCAGAACCTGTTTCAATGTGTCTTTTGCCCTTTGAATATCTGCCGTATAAGCAATCTCCACATCCAAATCAACACGGCGCAATTCCATTCCGGTAACGTTCACAATGCTGTCATTAGACAAAGTTCCATTTGGTACAACAATCGTTTGATTGTCAATACTTTTCAGTTTTGTGTAGAAAATATCAATGGAAATTACAGTCCCTTCAATCCCCACCTGGGAAGTTTTAATATAGTCTCCCACCCGGTATGGTTTCAAAATCAGAATCAAAACCCCGCCTGCCAAATTAGACAAACTTCCCTGCAAAGCCAGACCAACTGCAATTCCTGCAGAACCGAGAACCGTTACAAAAGAGGTAACCGCAATTCCCAGCCCATGAGCAGCAGTAAGGAGAATCAATATTTTTAGCACAATATCACTTAGAGATGCTAAAAAGCCAGTAACACTTGGGTCTACACCATGCTTTTCCAGAGATTTTCGTATTGTACGAATTAAAAATTTACTCAGTTTAAATCCTACTACAATAAAGAGAATTGCCAGCAAAATGCGAATTCCATATTCTGAGCATTTTTCCACCGCTTTTTGCGCCAGTTTTTCCAGCGTGTCCTGAGACCAGGACGTATTCTGCGCATATTCTGTCCGTAACATTGTGCCAAATTCCTTTCTCTGTCATTTTCTGCCAATGGATTCTTTATATTTCAGTATTACGC
Source organism: Lachnospiraceae bacterium (assembly GCA_029098105.1). Classification (GTDB taxonomy): domain Bacteria; phylum Bacillota; class Clostridia; order Lachnospirales; family Lachnospiraceae; genus NC2004. Next base: position 7,943 of record JAQXNR010000079.1, on the reverse strand, counting down.
TTTTGTTTGTTTGGTATTTTTCTTTTTCGTTTGTTCTGTCTTTTTCTTCGGCTCTATCTTTTTTGCCGATTCTGTCTTCTTCTCCGGTTCTGTCTTCTTTTCCGGAGTTACAGTTCCTGCAACATTATATTTATAAATAGAAATGCCAAAAGCCGGAACTGTGGTAGTAATGGAATTCTCACGAGCATCACATTCCTCCTGCTTACTCTGACGCATTCTGCTATTCACATTTCCCTCGCCGCCATAGACTTCTCTGTCACTGTTAAATATTTCTTTGTATTTTCCCGCATAAGGAACCCCAATCATAAAGTTGCGACGTTCTTCTGCTGAAAAATTGCAGATTACCACCAGAGTATCATTTACATCTGCAGTCTTCCTTGCAAATACGAGAATTCCTTCCTTAGCCAGCATTGTATTAATCCACTCAAATCCATGGTCGTCGTAATCTTCTTCATACAGAGCCGGCTCTGTATTATAAATTTCCAATAAATCCTTCTGATATGCATCCAGCACATTGTTACTGTTTCCCTGTCCCTGGTAAAAATATTTTTTACCAGGCTGCATCATCAGGTATCCCAACAATGCCTTGAGCGTTCCAGATTTTTGAATCTCATTCCCCGAAATCTGTTGCAAAATTGGTTGTTGACTGGAATTCTGTCCATGTCCAAAACCATACATATACTGTTCATTATAGGCATAGAGCAGACTAAAGGTCAACGCATTGTGCTTATCTCTTCGTCCTCCCAAATCCGCTGCAACATATTCCAGCATATCCTCGCTCCATCCCAGATTCCATTTGTAATCGAAGCCCAGTCCATCTTCCTCTACCGGCTTTGTTACATCCGGCCACAGGCTGGAATCCTCTGCAATCATAAGGACTCCTGGATTCCGTTTTTTCATAATGGAATTCAAATGCTTGAAAAATTCCACTGCCTCCAGATTCTCATTGCTGCCATATATATTCGGAAGCCATTCTCCCGGATTGCGACCATAATCCAGGTACAGCATAGAGGCTACAGATGCAACCCGAAGTCCATCTACATGGAATTCCTCTACCCAGTACAGTGCATTGGAAATCAGGAAATTGCTGACTTCCCGACGTCCATAATTAAAAGTCACATTTCCCCAAAGCGGGTTCTCTGCCCGAAGAGGATTCGAATCCTCATAAGCAGCTGCACCATCAAAGAGGTATAAACCGCTCTGCTCCTTACCAAACTGGTATGGTGCCCAGTCCAGAATGACACCAACCTCATGCTGATGCATATAATCCACTAAATATTTAAAATCTACAGGTTCTCCAAATTTAGCAGAAACAGCATAAAATCCATGGGTCTCATAACCCATTGATGCTTCATTAACGGAATCCATAACCGGCATCAGTTCTACATGCGTATATCCCAAATTCTTCACATAATCACATAAAGCAGGGGCAATCGTGCGGTAAGTAACCGTCTGCTCCTCCATTTTCTCCGCAAATTCTGCCAGATTCACTTCACATATTAAAACTGGCTTTCTCACCTGAGATGCCTTGTCCCGGTTCTTAATCCATTTTCCATCCCGGAACCGATACTTGCCATCCACAATAACAGAAGCATCTGCCGGAGCCAGTTCATTTTTCTGGGCACAGGGGTCTGCCTTCATAAAAATACGGCCATCCTGGGTACGAATCTCAAATTTGTATGGAGTTCCTTCCTCAATTCCCGGTAAAAATAATTCAAAAACAGAGGAGTTCGGCAGTCTGCGCATCAGTCCCCGGCTTCCATCCCAGAGATTAAATTCACCAACCACACTGACTCTCTGGGCATTGGGTGCCCATACTGCAAACAATACACCATCCACACCGTCTACCGTGCGCTTATGTGCTCCTAAAATCTGGTATGCCTCATATTCAATCCCCTGTTCCAAGGCTGCCAACTGGGCATTGTCAATTACCGGCTCAAAACAGTAAGCATCCACATATTCGTATGTACTGCCATCCCGGTAAGTTGCCCGTAATTTATATGGGAAAATCTCCTTCTCATCCGTCGCCAGAGTAAAGAAATCAGCAATACCGGATGCCCGCATCTCATAGGAAACATCACTGTCCCGATGCAGCACCTCCACCTTCAACGCATCTTTTACATAAGCATTAATCACCACTCCATCCCATTCCATATGGGGTCCCAGTATATGATGTGGCAAATCATGCAAGCCATGCTTAATCGCATGTACTTCCTCCCAGTTAATACTAATACCATAATCTCTACGCATATTGCTACCTCCTCATGATTTATATCGAATGAATAAAAATTCCACTTCTCAGTTTGGGCTCAAACCAGGTTGATTTGGGAGGCATCAGCCTTCCCGCATCAGCTACCGCAAACAGTTCCGAAATTGCTGTAGGGTACATGGAAAACGCCACTTGCATATCTTCCCCACATCGGCGTTCCAATTCCTCAAGTCCCCGGATTCCCCCTACAAAATCAATTCGTTTATCGCTTCTCGGATCTGCGATTCCCAATATCGGCTCCAACAATTCTCTCTGCAGTATAGACACATCCAACCCATCTACCGGGTCCTCGCTACAAAATTCTTCCCTGACTGCCAATTCATACCATTGTCCACTTAAGTACATTCCAAAAGAACCCTTGCAGGCAGGTGAAACTGGTATGGATGAAGGTGTGATTGTAAACTTCTCCTCTACTCTTTTCAAAAAGGATTGCTCATCATATCCGTTCAAGTCCCGCACTACCCTGTTATAGGGCAATATTTTTAACTGATTGTCCGGAAAAAGTACCGAAAGAAAATAATTGAATTCCTCCGTTCCATCATAATCCGGATGCTCTTTTCTCCTCATAAGCCCTACTTTCACCGCAGAGGCTGCCCGGTGATGACCATCCGCAATATAAATCTCGTTCATCTTGGAAAATGCCTGACGAATCTCTGCGATTCTTTCAGTATCCCCTATCTTCCATACATTGTGAGCAATTCCATCCTCGGACACAAAAGCGTATAAAGGTGATTCTTTCGTTACCTCTGTCACCACCCTCTCAATCTGTTCTTCTGCCCGGTATGCTAAAAAAATGGGACCCGTCTGAGCACTCATCCGGTCTACATGACGAATTCTGTCCTGCTCTTTTTCCTCCCGTGTATTTTCATGTTTCTTTATAATATTATTCTGGTAATCATCAATCGATGCACAGGCTACAATTCCGTTCTGTTTCCGCCCGTCCATAACTAACTGATAAATGTAATAGGAATCCTCATCATCGCTCTCGTATCGACCATCTTCCAGCATTTGCTGAAACATTTCTGCTGCCTTACTGTAAACCTCTGGAGCATACATGTCATGCCCTTCTTCAAATTGTGTTTCCGGTCGGTCAATCCGCAAAAAACTGTCTTCGTCCCCCTGTACCTTTTCTCTTGCCTCCTGTCGGCTGTATACATCATAGGGAAGTGCCGCAATCCGGGCAACCATATCCGCTTTTGGGCGAATACAGGAAAACGTCTTAATATCAGCCATCCTTTTCTCCTTTCAACTGCATCTAACAGTCCAGGCAACGCAAACCATTCCACCTGTTATTTAATATTATAGAAAAACATCAACAAAAAGTAAACTTAATGTCAATGTTTTTCATTTCTATTTTCCACTATAAAATTACATAAATATTCGTGACTAATACACGCGTACAATACATTGTTTCTTCTTGCCGCTACTCGTCTTAACCGTAATTATCGTCATACCCCGAATACTGCCTGACTGCACGACACCCTTGCTGCTCACCGTTGCAATCGAGGGATTAGAACTGGTAAAGGTAAGCTTGTCCGTCGTATTATTCGGCTTCATGGTAGCAGTCATCTGCCAACTGGTCTTCTGCGGAATCGTAACATCATTGCTAACCAGTTTCAGGGAAGTTGCAGGAATCTTAACCCGAACTTTCAAAGAAACTTTCTGCCCATCCGCCAGCGTTCCTGTTATCGTTGCAGAACCCTTCTTGACACCAGTCACATACCCCTTCTTGGAAACCTTGGCAACTTTCTTCTTAGAACTCTTCCAGGTAATCGTCGGATTCATAGAGAGAACCGGAACATATTTAGAGGTAATTTTCTTCTTCTTACCCTTATTCACATTCATCACTGCAGCCGAACTCACAGATGCATTATTCACTGCCTGTGTTGTCGTCGCAGAAACCGCCTCGCTCGTCGTTGCAGGTGCTGCTGTAGTTGTCGCCGAAGTTCCATTTACCAATGATGCCAGACGGTAAAAAGTAACCTCCGACTTGTCATATGTATAATTCTTATATGCCTGCGTTACTTCGCCGACTACCCATTTGTTATTCTGATCAATAACCGTAACCGTAGAACCGGAAACCTGCTTTACAATAGACCAATGATTCGTAGTCTTCTTAATCTGTGCACAGATATCTCCCGGCTGTGGATTCTTCACCTCCACAAAACTGTCTCCATACGTCTGTGGTACACAATTGTGGAACATATTATATACCGACTTACCATATATTGCTTGGTAATAACGCATGACATAGGCATGACATCCATAAGTGGAATCGGTTCCGTCCCAGGAACCCGGTCGGTATAGTGAACTTACTCCATTAAACGTATCCACTACCTGACCTTCTGTTGAAATCGTAATAATGGTTCCTGTAGCCGCCTTACTCTCTATCACCTGTGTCCCTACCGACAGCATACACAGCACCATCAAAAATGAAACTACTCTAAGCCCCCGCTTTGTCTTCATTCTTTCACCACCATATAAAATTAAATCATTTTTTAGTTACTAATTTGTCCCTCACCAGGGTACAAAATACATACAATAGCATTTTACTACATTTTTGCACAAATTAACAGGGTTTTTTCTAAAAAAGTTGTGAGATTCCCTAATTTTTTTACAAAAATATTGCGAAAAGATGTATTGCCGTAAAAAACAATACATCTTTTCGCAAATTTCATTACATAAAGTATTCTACACCAGAACGGAATAACTGTTGATTCTGATTTCCGTTGATGTTAATTGCCACTCCCTCACCGATTCGCTCGGAATGTGCCATTTTGCCAAGCACACGTCCATCCGGACTGGTAATTCCCTCAATCGCATAATAGGAACCATTGATGTTAAAGTCTTCATCCATTGTCGGATTCCCATTCACATCTACATACTGGGTTGCTACCTGTCCATTGTCAAACAATTTCTGAATCCACTCTTTACTGGCTACAAAACGACCCTCTCCATGGGAGGCAGGAATCGCATAAACACCACCCAATTCTGCATTTTTGAGCCATGGACTCTTATTGGTAACGACCTTTGTATATACCATTTTGGAAACGTGACGACCAATACTGTTAATCGTAAGTGTCGGAGAGTCTTCCTTCTGTTCCCGAATCTCACCATAAGGAACCAGTCCCAGTTTAATCAACGCCTGAAAACCATTACAAATACCCAATGCCAGACCATCTCTCTGGTTCAAAAGTTCCATTACCGCCTCTTTGATTTTGGCATTCCGAAAAGCGGTAGCAATAAACTTACCGGAACCATCCGGCTCGTCTCCGGCACTAAAACCACCGGGGAACATAATCATCTGTGCTTCCCCAATTCCTTTGGTAAACACCTCAACCGAATCTCTGATGCCTTCTGCAGTCAGATTCTTAAATACCCGCACAACCGGTTCTGCTCCGGCAGCAGCAAAAGCCTTTGCCGTATCGTACTCGCAGTTCGTACCAGGAAATACCGGAATAAACACTTTTGGCTTTGCCACTTTGTTCTTGCTCACATAAATCTCTTTTGTATCGTATAAACCAGTGTTGATTTCTTTCTGTTCCACACCGGAAGAAGTAGGAAATACTTTTTCCAATTTGGAGGTCCATGCTGTCAACGCCTCCTCCATAGAAAGTTTCATACTGCCATACACAAATTCCGGCTGCTCTGTCACTTCACCAATCACTTTGTAATCAACAGAAATAGACTGCAAAGCCCCCTCTGGCATTTCCAGTAAAATTGCGCCATAATTTTTCCTGGTCAAATCAGAGAGACTGAGATTCTCATCTATTTTTACACCCAGGCGGTTACCGAAAGCCATTTTTGACACCGCCTCAATCACGCCACCAAATCCAATCGCATAGGATGCTTTCGCATTTCCAGCCATTGTGACTGCATGAATTCCATCATAGAGTTTCATAACCTCTTCATAAACGGGAAGTTCATACTCATCCACAGGAATGTTAAAGAGTACCAGTTTGTCACCCGCTGTCTTCAGTTCAGAAGTTACCACATCACTGCCATTTGCCACATCCACTGCAAAAGAAACCAATGTCGGCGGTACATCAATGTCATTAAAGGTTCCGGACATGGAATCCTTTCCTCCAATGGAAGGCAAGCCAAATCCCATCTGTGCATTATAGGCACCAAGCAGTGCAACAAAGGGCTGTCCCCATCTTAAAGGGTCCTCTCCCAACCGCTTAAAGTATTCCTGGAAAGTAAAACGAATTTTGCTGTAATCACCACCACTGGCTACAATTTTGGCAACTGAATGGACTACCGCATAAATTGCTCCATGGTAAGGACTCCAGGAAGTCAAATAGGGATCATAGCCATAACTCATCATCGTAATGGTATCCGTCTTTCCCTCTAACACCGGAAGTTTAGCAATCATGGTCTGGGTCGGTGACATCTGGTAAGTTCCACCATAGGGCATTACCACAGAACCAGCACCAATCGAACTGTCAAACATTTCTACCAATCCCTTTTTGGAACATACATTCAAATCAGACAGAGTTGCCAGCCATACATCCTTTGCATCCCCATATTTGGCATTTTTTTCAAAGTCATTCTCCTCTGGTTTCGGAAGTTCTACATAGACATCATTCTCCTGATGGGCTCCGTTGGTATCCAAAAATGCTCTGGAAATATTGACAATCTCTTTTCCGCGCCAGTTTAATACCAGACGGGGTTCTTCGGTCACTACAGCTACAGCTACGGCTTCCAGATTTTCCTCATCCGCATATTTCATAAACTTCTCTACATCATCCGGTCCCAGCACAACCGCCATACGCTCCTGGGATTCAGAAATCGCCAGTTCCGTACCATCCAATCCTGCATATTTCTTAGGAACCTTGTCCAAATCAATCTGCAGACCATCTGCCAGTTCTCCAATGGCAACCGAAACACCGCCTGCACCAAAATCATTACATTTCTTAATCAGAGATGCCACCTCTTCCCGGCGGAACAATCTCTGCAACTTACGCTCTGTGGGAGCATTTCCTTTCTGCACTTCTGCTCCACAAGTATCCAGTGACTGGGTCGTATGTGCTTTGGAAGAACCGGTAGCACCACCGCAGCCGTCCCGTCCGGTCCGACCGCCCAACAGTACAATAATATCTCCCGGATCGGAATTCAACCGTTTCACACAACGTCGTGGTGCTGCCCCCATAACGGCACCAATCTCCATACGTTTTGCCACATAGTTAGGATGGTAAATCTCATCTACCAGCCCCGTTGCCAGACCAATCTGGTTACCGTAAGAACTGTATCCATCCGCCGCTCCGGTCACAATCTTACGCTGGGGAAGTTTGCCCGGCAATGTGTCCTTCAAGGAAACGGTAGGGTCCGCTGCTCCGGTTACACGCATTGCCTGATACACATAGGAGCGTCCTGACAGCGGGTCACGAATGGCTCCACCCAGACAGGTAGCTGCACCACCAAAAGGTTCGATTTCTGTAGGATGGTTATGAGTCTCATTCTTAAAACTAGCCAGCCATTCCTCTTCTTTTCCATCCAGTTCCACCGGCACTACAATAGAACAGGCATTAATCTCATCGGACTGCTCCATGTCCTCTAATTTACCTTCACTGCGCAATTTTTTCATTGCCATTAAAGCAATGTCCATCAGACATACATATTTGTCATCCCGGTCTTTATAAAGTTCTTCAAAATTAGCAAGGTAAGCATCGTA
>JAQXNR010000078.1 GCA_029098105.1 Lachnospiraceae bacterium | reverse complement strand
GTCTCTGAGGCTGCCGGAAATCCCACTTCAATCTCCTTAAAGCCGACCTTCACCAGCATTTTAAAGAACTCTACCTTTTCTTCCAGACTCATGGGAATGATTAACGCCTGGTTTCCATCCCGTAAATCCACACTACACCATGCCGGGGCTTTGTCAATGTACTCCTTCTTCACCCAGTCATAGCAATCCTCCGGTGGCATAAAATATTGTCTCTTATACTTGCTACAATTTTTCATTCTAAAACCTCCTTCTTCAATAAAAAAACCCTGCGTCTCCAACTTGTTAGAGACGCAAGGTATATTATTCTCGCGCGGTACCACTCTAATTCATACAACAACTCTTCTGTGCTGTATGCTCTCATAACAGATACGGATGGAATTCCATCTTATATCCTCCTTCTGTAACGGTAAGGCTCCGTCTTAACCTAATGAGAATGTTCTGTCACATCTCTCGTTCAGCAAGCTGCTCGTAAGGCCAGTTCAGACAGCATCCGCAATTACCTCGCACCAACCGGTAACTCTCTTTCTACATAGGCTATCCTACTATTCCTCAGTCACTGCATTTCATAAATAATATTATGCACTTATTTTAACGAATATAACCAAAACTGTCAACCCCGCAAATCATTTATTTTTCCGAAGATTTTTCTTTTATCAAAGAATAGGTCTCGGTTCCTTTCTTATTTGTAATCGTCTTGCCATCGGATGTAAAATACTTATTTCCCTTCTCCACTTTTAACTTTTTCAGAGACTTATTTGCCTGAAAACAAGTGCTGTCAATGGCGATGCTCTTTACGGTCTTAGGAAGCGTATAAGAAGACTTTTTGCTGCCGGCAGGGTAACTCTTCAATATCGTCATTTTCTTATCATATAATACCCCATCTTTAGAGGTGAAATATTTATTTTTCTTATTTACCTCAATCTTAGTAAGTTTCTTGCATCCCATAGCAAACGTAACAGGATTTATAAATCTTGTCTTTTTGCCCAGCGTTATTTTTTTCAAATAGGAATTGTTCACCAGTGCATCTGAGTAAATCGTTGTCACAGAGTCCGGCACAATAAATTCCGCATTGTCCTTACAAGGTGGATAGCAGTAAATGGCATCCATGCGGGAACTGTATAAAACTCCGTTCTGGGCTTTAAAACCACTATTACTGCCCGCTGTAATGGACTCCAATTTAGGCAGAGACTCTGACAGACTGTCATTGGGAATTTCTACATCACCCTGAATATCCAACTCCTTAAGGTAGTCATTGGCAAACGTTCCATAGTATGCCATATATTCCACGTCATCGCCAATCTCAAACGTCTTATCTGGCTTTTTCTTCGGGTATCCACAAATGGCAGTCATGTACTTGTTGTACAGTACCCCATCCCGGGCACAGAAAGAAGTATTCTCATCACTGACAACATATTCTACCAGATTGGGAAGCGTAATTCCGTTCGTTCCCAGTGCCTTGACACTCTTTCCAAAAGTTAATTTAGTTAAATTCTTACATTTGTCAGAAAAGGCATTGTTGTATATATTTTCTACCTCATCTGGAATCACAAAGGCAGAACCCGCTTTTGCAATCGGGTAACAGTACAGATTTTTGCCATCCAGAGAATAGAGAACGCCATCTACCGCCTTTAACACTGGATTCTTCTCAGAAACCACATATTCCGTCAGAGATTCCAGTCCATCATTACCGCCAAAAATATCCGTATAATAATTATTGGCCCCCTTGACCGTAGAAGAGAGAGTAAGTTTCGTAATCGTTTTATGACCTGCCAATAATTGGGAATAAATACCTTCCACTCCCTCGGCAATCGCAACCTCAGTTACTGCGGTCTTCATTGGAATACCATAGCAAACTGTCTTTTTCGCATTGTACAGACCGCCGCCCTCTACAACAAAATTGGTGTTGCCCTCTGCAACCGCAATCGTAGACAGATTTTCCAGCGCGTTTAATGGGTACCGTTTCGGATAGTAAGTGAAGTCTGTGTTATTAGAATAAATACTTTCCATATTTTTCGGAATGGTCAAGGTGACAACGGAAGTGGGAAGTTGGTCTACATTCAGACTCTTCAATGTATCCGGTAAAGTAATGGTCTGAGACTTCTTCGCAGAAGGCCAGCATACCAGTTTCGTCTGTGCTACGTCATATAATACCCCATCTTCTGCTACATAGTCCGTATTCCCCTGGGCTACTGTAATGGTACTCAATTTAGGAAGGGTATTCAATTTGCGAAGATTTCCCTCGAATCCTTTAGAAATTGCAAAATTCTGGATTTTGGAGCAGTTGTAAACGGAATTGTCTCCTGCTACTTTCGTAACACTCTCTGGCATAGAATAAGAAGATTTTTTAAATGCCTCTGGAATTTTCACCAGTTTACTCTTGCTTTTATTATAAAGAACTCCATCCCTGGCAGAATAATTGCTGTTTTTTGAACTTACCACAAAGGTAGTCAGTTTCGTCAGAATAGGATTGTTTTCGTTTACAAATCCATCGGATTCCGGAACCTCAGAAACTTTCTTGCCGAGAACAATGGTTTTTACATTCGGAAAATATGTAAAAATAGCAGATGTTACTTTCGTCACCTTGTCTGAAAATTCTACTCTGGTAACCTTTTCAAAATTGCTGCTCTGCTTTTTGTATGCCTTCTCAATATCTTTCTGGTTCTTACTGCTTACATTCTGGTCAAATACAAAAGTCTTAGTGCCTTTGTATTTACTAATGTTCTTACCAGTATAGACAAACTTACCTGCTGCCGACACCGTAACTGCACCTGCTCCTGTCAGCGGAACGGTAAAGGAAAATACCATCAATATGGCAAGTGCCAGTGCCACAATCCGGCACCCCCTTCTGGTTTCTTTTGCTTTCTTTAACATAAAAACTCCTCCTTCTTTCATGGCATATAAATGCTACGTTAAAACGTGCTCTATCAAACTAATGCCTCAGAATTTATTTTATCACATCCCAAATAAAAAAATGAGAAAAAGAGTGTATTATTTCACCAAAAATAATACACTCTCTAAAATTTGCAATATATGGGATTACAGCATTCCTTCTAATGTTTCCCGGATTGCCTTAATAAAATCCTCACTGTTCAATACCGTTACATCTTTCAGGGAGGTGATTAATGCTAAATCCTTCGTCATCTTACCATCCTCAATCGTCTTAATGGTAGCTGCCTCTAATTTGTCGGCAAAGGCCATTAAATCCGGAAGGTTATCCAACTCTCCCCGCTTTCTCAAAGCCCCTGTCCATGCAAAAATGGTTGCCACAGAGTTGGTGGAAGTCTCCTCTCCCTTCAAATGCTTATAGTAATGTCTCATAACTGTTCCATGGGCTGCCTCATACTCATAATTGCCATCAGGAGACACCAGTACGGAAGTCATCATTGCCAGAGAACCAAACGCGGAGGAAACCATGTCGCTCATTACATCTCCATCGTAGTTCTTACATGCCCAGATGAAACCACCCTTTGCCTTCATAACCCGGGCTACTGCATCATCAATCAGAGTGTAAAAATATTCGATACCTGCTGCCTTGAACTTCTCATCATACTCTGCATCGTATATTTCCTGCATAATGTCCTTAAATGTATGGTCATATTTCTTAGAAATTGTATCCTTCGTCGCAAACCATAAATCCTGTTTGGTATCCAGCGCATAATTAAAGCAGGCTCTGGCAAAACTCTCAATGGATTTGTTTGTATTGTGAATACCCTGAATAATACCAGGAGCTGTAAAATC
>JAQXNR010000077.1 GCA_029098105.1 Lachnospiraceae bacterium | reverse complement strand
TATTAATAAATATAAACGAAAAAAATAAACATTATTTAATGGTAGCAAGAATAATAGATATATACTATATTGATATGAAAGGACAAATAATAGTAATAGAATATTCAGATAAAAGTCAGGAAGAATATAGATTTATAAAATTAAAAGATAATTTCAAATTATTAAAAACAAAGTGTATCTAATACAAAAGTCGGTTCTAATTGCTTGCAAACTAAGGAATGCTTTGGTATAATGATTTATAGATCCAACTATTCGTTAAACTCGCGTTTAACGAATAGTTGGATATGACTACAGGAGTACTAACCCACTATAAATCAATGATACTGTTAAAGAGGAGTTGCTAATATGGAACAGGAATATTACAAACAAAAAGACATGGAAAACGAAAAGAAAATCCGGGAACTGTTAAAGGAGTTGCCGAAGTTCTGCAGTTCTTTCTTTATGGGAATTGAAAGTACGAAGCAATCCCGAACCCGTCTGGCTTATGCCTATGATTTAAAAACATATTTTACCTTTCTTATGGAAAATAATCCAACATGTAAAAATCTTTCCATGCATGACATTCCTATTTCCATCATTGAGCAACAGACTGCTGAGGATATTCAGGAATATATCAGTTGGAGCAGAATGTATGAAAAAGACAATAAAGAAGTGATTAATTCTGAATCCGGTTTAAAAAGAAAACTTTCCACCTTGCGAAGTATGTATAAGTACTTCTACCAACATGGGAAAATTGACAGCAATCCTGCCTCTCTGGTAGACACTCCTAGAATTCATGAAAAGGCAATTATACGGCTGGATGTGGATGAAGTTGCCCGTCTTCTGGATGAAGTGGAATCCGGAGACAAACTGACAAAGAACCAGAAACGTTACCATAATAAAACCCAACCTCGGGATCTGGCAATTATGACTCTTCTTCTGGGCACCGGAATGCGTGTCTCAGAATGTGTGGGTATTGACATAAAGGATCTGGACTTTGAAAATAACGGGGTAAAAATTCACCGAAAAGGCGGCAATGAAGCGGTTGTTTATTTTGGCGATGAAGTGCGGACGGTACTGCTGGATTACCTGGAAATCAGGGAGCAAATGGAGCCTCTTCCGGGACATGAAGAAGCATTCTTCCTCTCCCTTCAAAACAAGCGGATGGGGGTACGCTCGATTGAATTATTGGTAAAAAAATATTCACAGACCGTCACAACACTGAAAAAAATAACACCGCACAAATTGAGAAGTACATATGGTACTGCTCTCTATCAAGAAACCGGCGACATCTATCTGGTTGCCGATGTTCTTGGCCATAAAGATGTAAACACTACGCGTAGGCATTACGCTGCTATGCAGGAAAATCGACGACGCAGTGCTGCGGGTAAAGTTGTTCTACGGGAGTCCGTTACGATTCAGACGGAAACAAAAGAAACAAATACGCAAAATTCTGAATCGAAGGAGAACTCAGATTCTTCTTCTAAATAATCAGATTAATTATCTTACTAACATACTAATCCAATATACTAATATTACTAATAAGAAGCCGCTAATCCGATGTGTAATGTGGGATGACAATGTGTCGTCCCGCTGTTATTACATCATCTTCCAGATGGTTAATAGACTTCACTTCATCAATATATTCTTCAATGGAATCATACTCTTCTGTTCGATTCGCCTGGGCAATCGTCCACAAGGAATCTCCTTCACCAATGGTGATGCTGGTAAAATACTTCTCATGCGTGGTAGGATTCGTCTCCACCTTCGCAAATCCGGTAATACAAATTCCAAAAACGAAAATCATAAGGAATAAAAAGAATGCCTGAACGGTACGACGGTTCTGTCCATTCCCACGCTGTACAAGGTAACTGGAATTCTCTGTATTGTAAGTTCTCATAATAAAAACCTCCTCCTTATAGTAACGAACATGTGTTACGAACAACTGTTTGTGAAATGATTATAACGAACAATCGTTCTGTTGTCAATAGAAAAATCGAAAAAATGTTCGGAAAATTTGTTCGAAAAAATTAAGAACATCTGTTTACATTAGATATTAAACTATGCTATAATATTTTCAGGAGGTGTTTTTATGGCAGGTAAGATAACAGCGAAACAACAGGAAATACTGGATTACATGAAACAACAGATTATAGAGAAGGGATACCCGCCCGCTGTACGGGAGATTTGTAAGGCGGTGAATTTGAAGTCTACCTCTTCTGTTCACTCCCATTTGGAGACATTAGAGAAGAACGGTTACATCCGTCGTGATCCCACGAAGCCACGTGCTATTGAGATTTTAGATGACCAGTTTAATCTGACCCGCAGGGAACTGGTGAATGTTCCTGTAGTAGGCACTGTGACTGCAGGACAGCCGATTCTGGCAACAGAGAGTATTGAAGACTATTTTCCTATGTTACCTGGTTATGTTCATAATAAACAGACTTTCATGCTTCATGTGAAGGGGGAAAGTATGGTTAATGCCGGTATATTTGATGGAGATTTAATTTTAGTGGAGAAGACTCCCACTGCCCGCAATGGTGAGATTGTAGTTGCGCTTATAGACGATTCTGTAACTGTGAAGCGTTTCTTTAAGGAGGATGGACACTACCGTCTGCAACCGGAGAATGACTTTATGGACCCGATTATTGTGGAGGAATGCAATATTATTGGTAAGGTAATTGGTTTGTACCGCTTTAATATTGTATAATGAAGCAACAATATTCCGTAAGGAGAGACCGTATATGAGTAAATTAGAGAATAAAAAGCGCCAGAAGAAAGAATCTCTCTTCTCTGCTGCTTTTGATTTATTTACTTCAAAGGGATTTTCGAAAACATCGATTTCGGACATCGTAGAACGGGCTGGTATGGCGAAGGGAACCTTTTATTTGTATTTTAAGGACAAGTATGACATACAGAACCAACTCATCGCCTATAAGGCGGCGGAAGTCTGTAATAAGGCATACAATGCGTTAGAACAACAGCATCTACAGACCTATGAGGACAGAATTCTTTCTTTTACCGACCAGGCGATTCGTCAATTACAGGAAGATACGAATTTACTGCGTTTTATTTCTAAGAATTTAAGTTGGGGAATTTTGAAAAATGCGATTCAGGATGAGGCGTGTAGACGGGAATTCAATATTGAAGAGGTATACCAGGGAATCCGGGACATGAAAGGATATGATTTTTCGAATTCGGATGTGATGTTTTATATGATTATGGAACTGGTCAGTGCTACCTGTTATAACAGTATTTTGGAAAGCAATCCGGTTTCCATGGAAGAATTAAAGCCACACCTATATGCTGCTATAAGAGCAATTATTCAATCCCAGTTAATTGCCTGTGAAAAAAAAGAAACGGATGGAACAACATAAGACTTTGTTCCATCCGTTATTATTAATTTATATTGATGTTTCTTCGGCGGAGTCCTCTTCTCTTTCTTTGGCAAGACTTTCTGTTGTGGAGATGTCTTCCAATTCCTTGTCAATTTCTCCATCCACATCTTTTACGTTACTGCGCGCTTGTAGCAGCAATTTCTGCTCCCGGTAATTTCCATTATAAATGATGAACAATACCAGCAGGAAAAAGGCAATGGTTCCATAAATAAAAGGTATACTAATATATCTGTCATAGCGCACCTTTACTTTCATATCCTCTTTGGAAGTAAAGGCATTATGTTTGAGAGATACCGTCTCCGGAACATTCTTTTCCTTCGTATAATAGGTGGGATTTACATAATGCCACTCCTCGTTATTATAAGAAAAACTGTATACTCCAAAATAATATGTACGCGTTCCGCTATCCTGTGTCACACAACTGTTTAGTGTTCCTGTAGTAATGATTTTGCAATCTTTATAGTCATCATTGTCTTTTACAACGAGAAAAATACTACCAATACAACACACAACAGCAATAATGAAAAAAACAAAAAAGAAGATGGAAAACTTCTGGTAAAATGAAACTTTATTTTTCATACAAATACCCCCTTATAAATCGGCTGGTGAAACTTCTACTCCATCTCTCCAAATGCGCTCCAAATCATAAAAAGAGCGGTCATCTGAGGAGAAAATGTGCACAATAATGTCACTATAATCCATTAAAATCCAGTTCGCAGTGGTATAACCCTCTATTGATTTGGGATGGTAACCAGCCTTGTGCAGAAACTCCTCTACATTACCTGCGATTGCCTGAACCTGATTCTTGTTACGACCGTCTGCAATCAAAAAATAATCGGCTACCACAGAAATATTGCTGATGTCAATAATTTTAATGTCTTTTGCCAGTTTGTCTTCCATTGCAGAATAAGCAATTTTTGCCATTTCCTTAGAATTACTCATGTTCACTCTCCTGTTTCTGTTTATAAAATTCATAAGTTGTCCTGGAGGACGTATCCACAAGACTTTTCTTTCCTTCTAAGTATTGTAACGTATTTTCTATAATTTGTACAATACAATCTGTTAAATTGTGAAAAGCAAGGAAACGAATTTGCTCCATTCCGGGAAGTTGCTTGCGGTTCGGCTCAATATAATCGGCGATGAAAATAATTTCCTCCAAAGGTGTCATATCCGGTTTTCCAGTTGTATGCCAGCGTATGGCATTTAACACTTCCTCGTCTTTGACTCCGTATAAATCTCTGGCAAAAGCAGCACCAATTTTCGCGTGAAGCAGTTCTTTGTTCTCATGTTCCAATGGAGTAATCTCTAATTTGTATTTCTTGCAGGCACTCAGTTTTTCTTTGTCAGAAAGGTATTTCGCGCAGTCATGGAGCAAACCTGCAAGCATTGCCTGTTCCACATTGACACCAAAGCACATCGCCATTGAGGCGGCAGTGTACATGACTCCCATGGTATGCTCATACCGTTTCTTACTTAACTTTTCTTTTAAGTCCTTTTTAATTTCACTAATCTCTTTCATCTCGTTCATTCCCTTATTCCATACTATTCCCAATATAAGCGGTGCTCCATAATATATTGTTCTACTGCTTCAGGGAGCAGATATTTTATGGAACGATGGCTACGAATCCGTTTTCGTATGCCGTGGGAAGAAATATCCAGATTCGGGGTATCCAGAAAATGGATGTCGGCATCGTATTTGCTGCACAAATAATCCATCTGGCTGTCTAAATCCGCACTTACCTGACCATTTCTTGGAGCTGCCAGAATATGACAAAGTTTTAAAATGCGCTCCGGTTCTCTCCAACTTTCAAAATGGAACAGGGAATCGGCTCCCATAATGAAATAAAATTCCGTATCCGGAAGTTTCTGGTGAAGGCTCACCAGAGTATCTACCGTATAAGTGGCGCCAGTGCGGCAAAGTTCTTCCTCGGACAAAATAAAATGGGGATTGCCTTCAATCGCCAGAGAAATCATGGCAACCCGGTCTTCCTCTGAAATGTTACTGGAAATCATTTTATACTGGGGATGCTTGTTGGGCATAATCCAGATGGAATCCAAGTTGAATTGTTCGTATGCACTTTCTGCCAGCAACAGATGTCCGTAATGAATAGGGTTAAAAGTTCCCCCCATAATGCCAATTTTTTTCATAGAAATCCCTCACTCCGGTATCGAATTCGTTGATTCTCTTATTTGGGAAGCTCAATTTTCGGCTTCTTTTTATTCGGACGGTATAAAATAATTTTCTTGCCAATCACTTTTACGACTACAGAACGGGTACGCTCTCCCATTACTTCTGCAATCTCGTGAGGGTCATCCAAACAGTTTTTTAAAACGCCTACCTTAATCAATTCCCTTTTCTCCAAAGCCTGGTCTACTGCCTCTAACAGTTCCGGCGTCAGGGAAGCCTTTCCCACGTTAAAAATCGGATCAATAGAATTGGAAAGACTCATTAAATAAGCACGTTGTTTACTTGTCAGTTTCATTGTGTACCTCATTTCTTTTTATGATGGGTAATAATCAAATTCCAGGTCGCTAACCCGGACGGTGTCGCCCTCTTCAATTCCCAGGTCAGTCAACTGCTGAATAATACCATTTTCCTTTAAAAACTTCTGGAAAAACTCAAAGCCCCGCTCTGATTCCAGGTTTGTGTAGCCCAGCATTCGCTCAATTCGTTCCCCACTGACTTCAAAAATGTGTTCCGCCACCTGGGTAACGCTAATCGGTCCGGCATTAGGGTTGTCGAATTCTGGGAAAAATTCCTGTTCAAATACAACATTTTCCTCGGGACACTGCTGCAGCAATTCATTGATGTGCCACATGAGTTCCTTTAACCCCTGTCCACTCACCGCAGAAATCGGGTATACCTTAATCCCATCTTTTTCAAATTCCTCCCGGATTGCCGCAACGGCAGCATCCACGTCAACACAGGCGTCTATTTTGTTCGCTGCAATCACCTGAGGACGTGTCAGAATTTCC
Source organism: Lachnospiraceae bacterium (assembly GCA_029098105.1). Taxonomy (GTDB): domain Bacteria; phylum Bacillota; class Clostridia; order Lachnospirales; family Lachnospiraceae; genus NC2004. The sequence continues at coordinate 2,020 of JAQXNR010000077.1, read as the reverse complement.
GGGTTATATTTGGCAATTTCCGCATTTATGGCATGAATGTCCGCAACCGGGTCTCTTCCCTCTGTGGATGCAGCATCCACCATGTGAACAATTACTTTTGTACGCTCAATATGTCGTAAAAACTGGATTCCCAGTCCAACTCCTTCAGAGGCACCCTCAATGATTCCGGGAATATCGGCTATGACAAAACCATTCCCGTCTGCCAAATCCACGACTCCCAGATTGGGATTCAAGGTGGTAAAATGGTAGTTGGCGATTTTGGGCTGGGCATTGGTAACCCGGCTCAAAAGGGTGGATTTTCCCACGTTTGGGAATCCTACCAGTCCCACATCGGCAATTACCTTTAATTCCAGACTAACCCAAAGTTCCTGTGCCGGCTGTCCGGGTTGGGCATATTTCGGAGCCTGCATCACTGCCGTAGCATAGTGCATATTTCCTTTGCCACCTTTGCCGCCCTTTAGCAGGTGAACCTCTTCTTTTGTGTCCGCCATATCATAAATTACTTTTCCGGTTTCAAAATCTTTAATGATGGTTCCAGGAGGAACTTTCAATATAATGTCTTTTCCCTTTTTGCCGTGGCAGCGGCGCTTACCGCCTTCTTCGCCATTTCCAGCACAATATTTTTGCTTATGACGGAAATCATTCAGGGTATTCTGTCCTTCGTCTACGACGAAAATCACATCGCCCCCATCTCCTCCATCACCGCCATCCGGGCCACCATCTGGCACATACAATTCACGACGGAAACTGATGTGTCCGTCACCGCCTTTACCGGAACGGATGTAAATTTTTGCTCTATCTGCAAACATACTGGTTTCCTTTCTAAACTAAAAAGAAAATGAGGCTGCACCAGGACAACCTCATTAAATCTTGCAATATAATTACTTGCTCTCAACCGGGTAAATAGAAACCTGCTTCTTATCTCTACCCTTTCTCTCGAAACGAACAACGCCGTCTACCAATGCAAATAATGTATCATCGCCACCGATACCAACATTGACACCGGGATGAATCTTAGTACCACGCTGTCTGTATAAAATGTTACCGGCTTTTACAAACTGTCCATCTGCTCTCTTAGCACCTAATCTCTTAGACTCGGAATCTCTACCGTTCTTAGTAGAACCCATTCCTTTCTTATGTGCAAAAAGCTGAAGATCTAACTGCATCATATCTACTGCACCTCCTTCAGGGTAATCTTCAAAAAATCACTTCCATATTGGTCGTGAACTGAATTAAGGCCCAACATCAATGAATTCATAAGCAGCTGTGCTTCCTTACTAGGATGTTCCAAAAAGGAAAAATCATACTGGTTCTTCCTGGCATCCGTCTTCATGGAAAACTTGTCGCTCGCAAATGCTTCAATGGAATTGGCTGTATTGATGAATAGCATCGATACAGCAGAACAAACAATGTCCTGACCCTTGTCTGCATAACCTGCATGTCCCTTTAATGTACATCGCAATATGACATTATCGGGATTCTCATAAAATGTTACTCGAATCATAATTGTTATTATTAGGCATTAATCTTTTCGATTTTTACCTTAGTATACGGCTGTCTGTGACCATTCTTCTTGTGATAGCCCAACTTTCTCTTGTATTTGTAGACAATAACCTTCTTAGCCTTGCCTTCTTCTACAACAGAAGCCTCTACGCTAGCACCCGCAACAGTAGGATTCCCTACCTTAACTTCCTTGTCGCTTACAACAAGAACCTGATCGAATGTAACAGTCTCACCAGCAGCAACACCAAGCTTCTCAACGTTGATTACATCGCCCTCGGCTACCTTATACTGTTTACCACCTGTTGCTATAATTGCGTACATATGGCACCTCCTAAATCATTACTCGCCAACTTCGGTGGGTCCGTGCAAACGCATTGGGACGCACTTGTACCTCGCTGTGCGGCACACTAGATTATAATATCATCCGATTGGAAGGATGTCAAGGAAAAATATTGAAATTATCTTTCTTTTGTTATGTTCCTTAACAATTTTCATAAATGTAGGAATATAGAATTTC
>JAQXNR010000076.1 GCA_029098105.1 Lachnospiraceae bacterium | reverse complement strand
GCATAAAAAACTGTATGCCACCTGATTCGTAATCAATATCAGAATCAGCCCTATCACATAAAAACCAATCATATACATTGTCAGATTCGGTATCGCATATTTCCCCCACTTGCGTTCCATCTTATACAAAAAATTACCGTTATTTTTACTCATAAAGTCACCTTTCTACATAGTATTTGTCTCAAAAATAGTTAAAACATCTTTTTCCGGTGAAGAATCAATCCCGTAATACAGGCAATCCCGATTCCCAAAGCTACCATAATCCAGAACCCGTAGGGATGATCCGAAAAGGGAACCCCCTGCACATTCATTCCGGCAAAACTGGCAAGCATCGTCGGAATACTCATTACGATGGTAAGGACTGCCAAAAATTTCATGGAAATATTCATGTTATTGGAAATAATATTGGCATAGGCGTCCATCGTTCCATTTAAAATTCCACTGTATATATTTGCCATCTCAATCGCCTGCTTGTTTTCTATGATGACATCTTCCAGCAAATCCTCATCTTCCGGGTATTTTTTTATCTGCTCAATTTTTAACATTTTTTCCAATACGACTTCATTGGAGCGCAGGGAGGTGGTAAAGTATACCAGAGACTTTTCCAGTTCCAGAAACTCAATCAACTCCGCATTCTTCTGAGAAATGTGAAGTTTATGCTCCACCTCCTCGCTCTTTTTGTCAATAAATCGCAGGTATTGCAGGTACATAGATGCATTCCGGTAAAGAATCTGTAAAATAAACCGGGTCTTCTTAAAAGTAAAGAAATTACGGATGCGTCCATCCATAAATGCCGTAAGCACCGGAGTATCAATCAGACAGATGGTAAAGATTAAATCCTCTGCAATAATGATACCGCAGGGAATCGTAACAAAATAGTCTTTACCTTTGCGTTCTTCCGTCATAGGAATATCCACAATAATCAGAGTATAATGGTCTTCCACTTCAATACGGGAGCGTTCTTCTTCATCCAGAGGCGCCTGCAAATGGTCAATATCAATGTCATATTTTTCAGAAATTTCCTTCAGTTCGGTGGGTGAAGGTGCAGTAAGTGCCACCCAGCAGCCTTCCTGAATCTCATTTATTTTGTGAATTCCGTCGTCCAAAGTACGAAAAACGCGTATCATCCTTAGCACCCTCTTTGCAAAATTGTCTCAAAATATATTATAGAAAAGAACAATAGAAATGTCAAACAAATGTAACGTTTAAATTTCGATTTCTTTTTCTGAAAAGTGGCATTTTTACCGTTTTTAGCGGGATTTTTGCGTGGGCAGGAACAGAACCGTATTGGCCGGCAAAGGCAGTTCGAGTAAAAAGGGATTGTACCGAACCAGTTCCTCCCAGGTAAGCCCGTGAGTTTTCAGAATTTCATCAACTGTATCTCCCTCTTTAATCACATAGGGAACCCGGTTGTCGACAACAGGAATTCCTTTCACCGGTACGCAGATTTCATCTCCAATCTGCAGATTATATACATTGACATACGGGTTTGCCAGCAGCAAATCCAACACCCGCAAATGATTCATTTGGGCAATCTTATACAGAGTATCCCCCTCTTTCACTACATGAACCAGTCCACGACATTTGGGGCGGGGCGGCTGCATCTCTTTTCCCTCATTCTCCTCATTTGTCGCAGAAACACTGTTGCTCTCTTCATTTTCCTCCTCTTCCGGTTCCATTTTTTCAGAATACAATTCCTGCTTCAGTTTGAAATACTCATGGTAATTTTCCACCATAAAATGACTTCCTGTTTTTCTTTTTACCAATACTTTATGCAAAACTTCCGGATTGGTGTACCTTCTCAGCGGAAAATACATTTTCTTGAAATAAGATTGTCATTTTTTGCGATTTCTTATATAATAGAAAAAGTTATGTGCAAAATACTTCTGATTTTGCCCCGCAAAGCATATATTTACAATAGAAAGCAGGTTTTTTATTTATGAAACACACATTGGGTATTGATATCGGTTCTACTACCGTAAAAATTGCAATTTTGGATGAAAAGCATACGATTCTCTTTTCTGATTACCAGCGTCACTACGCCAATATTCAGGAAACCTTGTGTCGTCTGTTGAAAAAAGCACAGGAGCAGTTGGGGGACATCACTCTTTCCCCAAGTATTACCGGTTCCGGTGGACTGTCTATTTCCAATCATCTGGATGTACCTTTCTGTCAGGAGGTAGTATGTGTGGCTACCGCTTTACAAGATTATGCACCCCAGACTGATGTTGCCATTGAGTTAGGTGGAGAAGATGCCAAAATCATCTATTTCTCCAACGGTATCGACCAGCGGATGAACGGTGTCTGTGCCGGTGGTACCGGTTCCTTCATTGACCAGATGGCTTCCCTTTTACAGACGGATGCCACCGGATTAAATGAATATGCGAAAAACTATGATACGATACATCCCATTGCTGCCCGTTGTGGTGTATTTGCAAAGACAGATATACAGCCTTTAATTAATGAAGGTGCCACAAAAGAGAATCTGTCCGCTTCTATTTTTCAAGCAGTTGTCAATCAGACCATTTCCGGTCTTGCCTGTGGTAAACCCATCCGGGGAAATGTAGCCTTTCTGGGGGGGCCGTTGCACTTTCTCTCAGAACTTCGAAACGCCTTCATTCGCACACTGAACCTGACACCGGAACAGATTATTGCGCCGGATCACTCCCACCTCTTCGCTGCGGTAGGAGCTGCTTTGAATGCCAAAGAAGAGGTTTACTTTGTGCTGTCCGATATGATTCACAAATTTGACCAGCGGATTGAACTGGATATTGAAGTAGAACGTATGCAGCCTTTGTTTGAAA
>JAQXNR010000075.1 GCA_029098105.1 Lachnospiraceae bacterium | reverse complement strand
TAATTTTTCAACTGCATCTATGGTTTCCGAAGAGGAATCGTTCATGATAGCCCGAAGTTTGTCAGGGTATTCCTTTCGGAGTTGTTCGGCCCGATTAGAGTCACTGCACAGGTAAGGTTCTATTGCCAGATTCGTCAGTTCCTCGGACTTCAGAATTCCCACTGCAGCAAAATAGGCATCTCGTACATTGTCTTTCATCGTTACCTGGCGTTTGAAACGGGAATCCAATAACAAGTTCCAACTAGAGGCATCTTCAGGGGTTACTCTCTCCGGATTATATACAATTCCGGTTGTTCCCCACATATAGCCGGCAGCATATTGGCGGATACTTTTGTCGTTGACGGTAACAGAACTTACAAAGTCTTCAATGTAGGGTGAAACTCCTCTGCTGTAATAATTCTGTTCTTTATTTTTGTCAAAAAAGGTGTCACTGTAAGGCTCCAGTTTGTCTTCTGCCATCAGTTTCATAATCATATATTCAGAGGGGCAGACCAAATCAAAGGTATCCCCCAGCGTCAACTGGTTATACAATTCTTCATTGCTTCCGAAGCAGGAATATTCAACCTTGATTTTTTTATTATATTCTTCTTCATACCAGTCTTCAAAATCTTTTAGCATACTGTTTACGCCGATTATGTTTTTTGTTTCCAGATCAATGGTTTCTTCTTCGTCCCAGTCGCCTTCGTCAATGTATTCCTCCCAGTTGCAGATGCGCAGTGTCAGAACATCATTCTGGGATTTACCGCAACCGCTGAGAAGAGAGATAGTGGCGAAGAAAAAAAAGAAAGAAATAATATATTTGTGCTTCATCTAGGTTTCCTCCTGTTCTCTGCCTTCCAGCAGGTTCATGGCGCAAACGGCAACCACTACAATGAGAAAAATAATCGTGGACAATGCCCAGAGAGCGGTTTTAATTTCCGTCTGTGCTCCCTTTGTAGCGTTTACCACATAGGTGCTGATGGTATCAAAGGTAGCGGGTTTTGTGTAGGTGGCAACAAAATAATCATCAAGAGAAAGGGTCATTGCCATAATAAATCCGGAAAAAATCCCGGGGAAAATATGGGGGAGAATCACTTTGCGCAAAGCCTGTCCGGCAGTTGCCCCCAGATCCAGTGCTGCCTCGTAATAATTGGAGTCCATCTGTTTTAATTTTGGAATAACAGACAGGTAGACAAAAGGAGCACTTAATACCGTGTGTCCTGCTACGAGGGGAATAAAGGTGTTTTTGTCGATTCCCAGCACAATAATAAGCAGAACACAAAGGGAAAATCCGGTTACTACATCCGCGTTGATGACTGGAATCTCATTCATGGTAGTGATGACCATATTTGGTAGCCGTTTACTGTAAAAGGCACCAATGGCTCCCAGCGTTCCCAGAATCGTAGCGAGAATGGCAGAACCAACGGCAAGCAGCAGAGTGCCTCCAATCATGTTTCGCAGTTCTTCTGTGGTGAACAAAACGTTATAGTTGCTAAGGGAAAACTGCCGGATGGCACCGATGGTAGTAGAATCGGTAAAACTGTAAACAGCGAGAATTCCGATAGGCAGGTAGAGGAATAGAAGTCCCAGTCCCAGTAACAATACCGGCAAAATTTTTTGCTTCATCATAATACTGCCCCCCTATTCGTCTCGGAATCTTCACTAAACTGATTGGTTGCAATGGTAATCGCGAATATAATCAACAGCAGTACAATGGAAATCATGGAGCCATTATTCCAGTCATAAGCACTGAAATAACTTCCGATGAGACTTCCCATGATGTAAGTGCTGTTGTAGAACATATCCAGTACCACATAGTTTGTCATTGCCGGTAAAAATACCATGGTAACACCACTTAGAATACCGGGCACAGAGAGGGGAAGGGTGACCTTCAGGAAGGTTTTTACCGTTCCGGCGCCCAAATCCATGGCAGCTTCCAGAAGACTGTTGTCGATTTTCTCCAGAGTATTATATAAGGGAAGAATCATAAAGGGGAGGAAATCGTAGGTCATGCCAATCACCGTATTCAGAAATGGATGGTAGGCAAGGTTTCCCTCCAACGCCGTGAGAATTTCCTTTAATGCCGTAATCCGCAGGGTGAAGTTAATCCACATTGGCAAAATAAACAGCATCAGTAATGCTGTGCGGTGCTTCAGGGGAAAACGTGCCAGAATCAGAGCAATGGGGTAAGCAATTACCAAACAGACAGCCGTTACGGTCAGAGCAATGAGAAGACTATATAACAGCGTGCCAATCGTGTTTGTTCCGGTGAAAAAAGCAGTGAAATTTTCCATTGTAAACTGACCTTCGCCGTTGGTAAAAGCATAATAAAAGATGACCAGCAGGGGTAATACGACAAAACCGATTAGAAAAATTACATAGGGTATACCCAGCTGTTTTCTGGAAAAGTGAAACATGGCAGTCACCTCCTATTCTTCGGAATCTAACAGTGTCAGAGTAATGTACTCTGGAGGAATTACGATGCTGACTTTGTCGTGCTCGTTCCAGAGATCTTCATCCACAATCGTAAAGTCCACTCCGGATTCGGTGCGTACAACAAAACGGTAGTGGTCACCTACATAGACAAAGGAAACCACTTCGCCAATCGTGCCACCTTCCTCCAGATTGTCGCTCATTTCCAGATGTTCCAGAGGCAAATCGATGGCAACGGGAACATTGGTAAGGTGAATCCGTTCTCCTTCTTTGGAAAAAAGGTGTTTTCCGTCGTGGACAGAACCTTCATATAACTGTGTGACATCACAGGCAAATTCCCCATCGGCAAAAGCAACGGTATGATGCTTGGTAATGACACCGGTAAAATGGTTCAGAACTTTTTCTGCCGGAATGACGTGAATTCCGTCAGGTTCTATATATACGCCAACGGTTTCTCCTACCTTTGCACTTTTGGTGCTTTTGGCTATGATTTCATTTTCACCGGATTCCAGTGTGATTTCATAGTGAATTCCCTTAAAAATATTAGAGACTACCTGGGCATCCAACTGGCCCATGCCGGGGTTGGTCAGAACCACATCCTCCGGGCGCACAATGACATCTGTAGAAGTGCCTTTTGGGTAATTGTCCAGACATTCAAACTCAGCATCACAGAAACGAACCTTTAGAGTATCTGTCATAATTCCGTTGTAAATGTTACTTTCTCCAATGAAATCTGCCACAAACACATTTTTTGGCTCATTATAAATGTCTTCAGCAGTTCCTATCTGCTGTATTTTTCCATCTGCCATAACCACAATTTTGTCCGACATGGTAATGGCTTCCTCCTGGTCATGAGTGACATAAATAAAAGTAATGCCCAGTTGTTCGTGCATCTGTTTTAATTCCAGTTGCATCTCCTGGCGCATTTTTAAATCCAGAGCTCCCAGAGGTTCGTCCAAAAGCAGGATTTCCGGTTCATTTACAATGGCGCGGGCAATGGCAATCCGCTGCTGTTGTCCGCCGGAGAGGGTGGAGATGGAACGCTTTTCCATACCTTCCAAATCTACGATTTTCAGAACCCGGGTCACCTTCTCGTCAATTTCTTCTTTCGACAGTTTTTTTAACTTTAGACCAAAGGCAATGTTGTCCCTGATGTTCATGTGGGGAAACAGAGCATCGCGCTGAAATACAGTGTTGATGGGGCGTGTGTTGGGGGGCAGGGCACTGATGTCTTTGCCGTGCAGCAGAATTTCCCCGGAGGTTGGTAGTTCAAACCCGGCAATCATGCGAAGGGTTGTGGTTTTGCCGCAACCGGAGGGACCTAGAAAGGTAACGAATTCTCCTTTTTTAATCTCCAGATTGAAATCCTCCACTACGTCGCGAATACCGTCATAGGATTTTTGGATGTGCTTTAATTCAATAATGTTATTTCCCATAGAAAGTAATCCTCCCGTATTTTATTGTTGTGTTAGTATTGGAAAAACCAAGGGCAGATGATTAGTGGGATGGAGCGTGGAAGAGGGAACCGATGAAGGAAAAATTGGTGTGTTCCCGGGCTTCCATGAGTAATCCCAAGCCGATGGGTATAAGACAGAACCATGCTGTATGCATGTGGAAAAAGGTCCATAACAAATAGGAAATGCCTACGCCTGCGTGAAAGGAAAGCAGCGTTTTGCCATAAAATTTTGCCTTGAGAATATGAGAGTGATCCTTATTCAAGAAAATCTCTGTAATGGCTATGGTGAATTGTCTCAAATTATTTGTAGAAAAAATGGTGGAACTGACAAAGCCGTATACGCCTTTAAAACTGTTCCACTGAAATGCCATGGCAAAAAACAATGGGTATAAGCCCAGAACCGGATCTATATCGTGGGGAAGAAATCCCAACAGCAGGGCAGCCAGTGCATTGATTATCAGGCTGACTCGTTTCAGATTAATAGAGGAGCGCTTTTGGAGGTAAACCGTTAAAGCAATCGCAGTCATATATAAAAACATACCGCCCAGACGAAGCACAAACTGTTTCCAGTTATGCCCCAGCAGACTGGTCACCAGGTAAATCAGATTGGATGTCTGCGCACAACCAAAAAAATCACAAAAATTTAGAATTGTATATACTCCGAAAAATCCTCCAATAAATGACATAATATAATGCATCTGTTCTTCGTGTCGTTCTGTCTCAATCATGCGCTCGCCTCCAAATACTGTGGATTTTCTCCATCCACTAATATAACATAATTATTCAGATTGGCAAGTAGTGAAAATGCTAAAATTACCGGGTGTTCAGAGGGGTTCAGAAGAAAAAAGCCAGAGAACACAAAAATATTTGTATATATTTCACAAAAAGGTAGACAAAGTAAGAGAGAAATTGGTAAAATGAGAGAAAGGTAAATGTAATAAGGAGGTATTTCATGAAAAAATGGAGAAGAGGGCGCTCGCTTGTTTCGGGGGTGCTGGTTTTATGTATGGTGATGAGTTTCTGCTTTGGCGGAGTGACAGCGGTTTGCGCTGAGGAGAGAACCTTTACGGTAACAGGACAGTCTCTGTTTGTCTGCGGCGGTGATGGAGTGATTACCGCTTTTGCCGGAAGCAAGGATATAACAGAATTGGTAGTGCCTGTAAGTATAAATGGAATTTCGGTAAAGGGAATTGGCGACAATGTGTTTGCTGGATTTGACAAACTTTCTATTGTAGTTTTGCCGAATACACTGGAACGGTTTGGCAATAGTGTATTCAGTGGTTGTGTCAGTCTGAATACAATGAGTGGGTATGACGGATATAATGCGGATGGCAATTCTGTCACCATTTCCGGGTACACCAGTGGGATTGTGACTCTTCCGGATTCGCTGAATTATATGGGAACGGGAGTGTTTTCTACTTGTAAAGCCATCTCCCGGTTTGCCGTTGCAGATTCCAATTTAAGTTTTAAGGCGGGAACCTGGGACAGCAGCCAGAACAATACGCAGAACCAGGATTCCAATGTTTCCGGAGAGGCAGCTCTAACCCGCAGTCAGGGTGAAATGCTGCTGAGCAAGGACGGAACTGTGTTGTATCGGTTTGCACCGGCATTTCATTATACCGGACAGGGATTTTACTCCCTTCCAGCAGGTCTGCGTACCATTTCTGCCTATGCCTGTGAAAGTGTAGGACTGAATGGTGGATTTGTGATTCCCAATACCATTACCAGTATCGGGGATTATGGATTTTATGAGGGTGGCAATTTAAATGAGATACAGTTTGAAACAGGGTCGCAGTTAACTACGATTGGCGCGTATGCTTTTGCCCGCAATGCCAATTTAACGTTGGTTCTGCCCTCCAGCGTAACAACGATTGGAACCTATGTTTTTGCTTATATTACCAACCGGACTCCGGATATTTCTGCCACACAGATTACGGTGGTACCGGAGTATGCATTCTACGAATGCGATAATCTCCATGCAATCACTATGCCGGCTAGTTTAAAGAGCATTGAAGGCTATGCTTTTTATGGATGTAACAATTTGAACAACATATATTTTCTTGGAGAGACGTTGGAGAAGATTGGAACGGGAGCCTTCCAGACTTGTAATAATCTTCACGAAATTGTAATCCCCAGCGGTGTTACGGCGATTGAGGACAACACCTTTGACGGTTGCCAGAATCTGAACAAGATTGTATTGCCGGATACGGTTACCACGATTGGGGAAAATGCTTTTAAGGACTGCCAGAACATTCATGAAATGGTAATTCCCGCAAGTGTCACTTACATTGCCAACAGCAGTTTTTCCGGTGCCAAAATGGATGAGATTGACACTTCTAAAAACGCATACTCCCAGAAATTCATCAAGGGAAACCTGCCGGAAAAGGGTGCCGCATTTACAGTGGGAACACTGAAGTATACGGTTACTAAGTCCGATGCCACAAAGGGAACGGTTTCTGTAAGTGGTGTCACCAGCAAAAAAATAAAATCCGCAACAATTGGAAAGACGGTTTTGTATAAGGGGTATACGTTCAAGATTACTGCAATTGCCGACAATGCTTTCAAAAGTTGTAAAAAGTTACAAAAGGTGACGATTGGTGCCAATGTAACGAAAATTGGGAAAAATGCATTTTACAAAGACAGCAAATTGAAGAACATGCAAATAAAATCTGCAAAATTAAAATCTGTGGGGAAAAATGCCATTAAGGGAATTGCCAAGAAGGCAACGGTGAAGGTGCCGAAAAAGCAATATAAGAAATACAAGAAACTATTCAAGAAATCTACCGGATTTAAGAAACCGATGAAGATTAAGAAATAAAAGACGCAAACTTCGTACATAAAGTTTACGGTCAAGTCATAGTTACTATATTCAGCGGAAAACAGGCGTTCAGGCAGTTTTTCTAACGAATATAGTAACTATCACTTAAATTGCCAATCTATATGTGCGATGTTTGAGTAAAAGAAAAATCATTTTCCAGTCTGTTTATGAAAATCTATTGGTTCATAGTCCTGCAGTTCTGCCAGAAATCCCTTTTGTTGTAATTGCTGTTGAATATAGTTGAGCACTTGTTCACTTTCTGCTTGGACGGTGTGGTAGTGGTAACCGGAAGTAACATTTTTCAGTAGTTTGGACTTGCCGGAAATAATGTCTTGCATAAAGTTTTTGATGTCCAGACGAGAGTGGATGTTCAAGGGAGCTTTAATGATTCCGTATACCTTGTGGTATACAAAGACATCTTCAATCCATCCACCGCAATCTACAATTAAAGAAAGTTCCTCTTCTACCTGTTCGTCAGTGTGGACTACTTTTAACACCCGGCTTGTCAATGAAGGTTCCGGCAACAGGTAACCTTGATTGGTAGAAAGAATCTCAGTGCCGTTAGCCCGGAGCAGAGCAATGTCCTGTACGATGACCTGACGGCTGACTTGTAATTGTTTTGCAAGGCAGACGCCGGACAGGGGAGCACTGCTTGCCCGTAATAATTCAAGAATCTGTATTCGTCGTTCCTGACCCTTCATTCTGTTTCTTCCTTCCTTTTCGTTCTATACTCTATACTGCGTGCAGATTTTTTAAAGAAATGTCCAGAATTGGTGCGGAGTGGGTTAAGGCACCGCTGGAAATGTAATTTACGTTCAAATCCAGAAGAGCGGAAATGTTTTCACTGGTCACATTGCCGGACACTTCTACTTCTGCTCTGCCCTGAATCAGTTCCATAGCTTCCTTCAACTGGTCGTGGCTCATGTTGTCCAGCATGATGATGTCTGCGCCTGCTTCTAAAGCGTCCTGAACCATTTCCAGAGTTTCGACTTCGACTTCAATTTTGCGGACAAAGGGAGCATATTCCCTTGCTTTCGTGATGGCTTCTTTTACGCCGCCGGCAGCACCAATATGGTTGTCCTTTAACAATACGCCGTCGGACAGATTGTAGCGGTGATTGTTGCCGCCTCCTACTTGTACAGCATATTTTTCAAAAATACGGTTGTTGGGAGTCGTTTTGCGGGTGTCCAGAAGTTTTGTGTTGCTGCCTTTCAGCAACTGCACTGTGGCGTGGGTGTAAGTGGCAATTCCGCTCATTCTCTGTAAGTAGTTCAGAGCGGTGCGTTCTCCGCTTAACAGAATGCGGATGTCTCCGTTGATTTTTGCCATTGTCTGACCTGCCTTTACGGCATCTCCGTCTTTGACGTAAGCCTCCATTTCTGTGCTGGCATCCAACAGTGTGAAGACCCGCTCAAAAATACCAAGTCCGCATACAATACCGTCCTGTTTGCAAATGAGGTCTGCGGTTCCCTGCTGTCCTTCGGGACATACGCTGTTGGTAGAAACATCTTCGCTTGTAATGTCTTCCCGCAACGCACTTAAAATAAGCGGGTCTGCCTGTAATGTTAAAGTAACTGGATTGTACATAATTTTTTCCTCCTAATCTGCATTTTCGATTTCCTGTAAAATTACCTGTCGGTAATCTTTTTGTATCGCTTCCGTGTCCCTATATGCATCGAGATTTCCATTTTCCTCAAAAGGAATTTTGGACTGGGGCTGGTAGGATGCTGTAATATCCTTTGCCGCCCGTTTGGCAAACACCAGGCTTTCCAATAAAGAATTGCTGGCGAGACGGTTGCGTCCGTGAACGCCGTTGCAGGCGGTTTCTCCAATCGCATACAGTCGATTCATGGAAGTGAGACTCTGGTGGTCTACTTCGATTCCGCCCATATAGTAGTGCTGGGCGGGGACGACAGGGATACATTCTTTTGTTACATCATATCCCATCTTCCGGCAATGCTCAACAATATTTGGAAAATGGGAAGTCAGTTCGGCTTCGGGAATGGGACGCAAATCTTCCCAGACATAATCCGTTCCGTCTTTTTTCATCTGTTCCTGAATGGCTTTGGTAAGCAGATCCCGGGGAAGCAGTTCGTCTACAAATCGGTTGAAGTTTTTGTCATATAATTTTGCTCCTTCTCCCCGGACCGATTCAGAGATTAAAAAACTGCGGTCCTCCGCTTTTGGAGAATAGAGAGTAGTGGGATGAATCTGAATGTAATTTATGTTTTTCAGACGGATGTTATGTTTCTTGGCAATGGCGATGGAATCGCCGGTTAAATGCCGGAAGTTAGTGGAGTGCCGATACAGACCTCCGATGCCTCCGGTTGCCAGCAACGTGTAATCGGAAAGAACCGTTGCCAGAGAGCCGTCTTTTAACTTCAGAATCGCGCCACCACAGGTATTTTCCCGGCATACAAGGTCAATCATACAGGTGTTGGGAAGCAACGTAATATTGTCCCGTTTTTGTACTTCTTTTAAAAGGTGGCTGGTAATCTCCTTTCCGGTAATGTCTTCATGAAACAAAATCCGTTTTTGGGAATGCGCTCCTTCTCTGGTAAATGCCAAGGTGCCGTCCGGTTCCCGGGCAAACGCTACACCGTACTCCAGTAAATCCTGAACGACTTCGGTGGAGGAGCGAATCATGATTTCTACAGAGCCGGTATCATTTTCATAGTGACCTGCCCGCATGGTGTCTTCAAAATAGGAGTCGTAATCACTTTCCTCCTTCAGCATACACATTCCTCCCTGGGCAAGGAAGGAGTCGCTGCTTTCCAAATCAGATTTGCTTATAACCATAATTTTTTTTGAGGGAGGCAGGTGCAGAGCGCAATACAGACCGGAGCAGCCACTCCCCACAATGAGTACATCAGTTTTCATAGTTTTGTCTTTCCCGCGCCGATATAAGGCGCGCAAGGTGTTTTTAAGTTTCGCCGTTAAGTATAACATAAGGAGAAGCAGGTGACAAGACAGATGTAAAGAAAAATATTTACACCTGTCTTGACAGTGACAATACCGTACCGTATAATTGCGGATAGAAATAGGCAATTGCGAAACGATAAAAGATGTAAGGAGATAGGATGATGACGACAAAGGAACTGCAGGAGGAGATTCTGCGCTTGAAAAAGGAAAAGGATATCTGTATTTTAGTGCATGCTTACCAGAGCCATGACATCTGGGAGATAGCAGATTATGTGGGAGATTCTTACGGTTTGAGTGAGAAAGCGGCACAGTCTCCTTGTAAAAATGTGTTGATGTGTGGTGTGCGTTTTATGGCGGAAACGGTTAAGATTCTTTCACCGGAAAAACGGGTGCTGTTGTCCCACCCTCAGGCGGATTGTCCCATGGCAAGGCAGTTGGATGTGGACATGGTGAAGCAGTTAAAAGAGCGGTATCCTTCCCATGCCGTTGTCGCCTATGTGAATACGACAGCAGAATTGAAAACCGTATGTGATGTTTGTGTTACTTCTTCCTCTGCGGTTTCCATTTTGAAAAATATGCAGGAGAAGAAGATTCTCTTTATTCCGGATTGCAATCTGGGTGGCTGGGCAGCAGAGCAGGTGCCGGAGAAGGAGATTCAACTGGTTCATGGAGGTTGTCCTACCCATGCAGGTATTACCGTAAAAGAACTGGAAGAAGCCAAGCGGCGTCACCCTAATGCATTGGTTTTAGTTCATCCGGAATGCCAGATGGAGATTAGCCAGCGGGCGGATTATGTGGGCAGCACAACGGGAATCATGGATTATGCCAAAAAAAGCGAGGCACAGGAATTTATTATTGGAACCGAAAACAGCATTGTGCAGCACTTACAGTTTGCTTGTCCCCGGAAGCAATTTTATGTATTGTCTAAGGATTGTGTCTGCCATAACATGAAACTTACCACACTGGCAGATGTGTACCACTGCGTTGCAGGAGATGGAGGAGAGGAGATTCAGTTGCCTGGTGAGGTACTAGAACAGGCGAAGAAATGTCTCGACCGGATGTTGGAATTAGGTGAATAGGGAATCCTCTGCTTAAAATTTGTTGACAAATCCTTCAAAGGATAATATAATAGCCTCATACATAAAACATAGTAAATAACTAGGAATAGTAGGAGGTAAGGAAAATGGCGAATGTTTATAAAGGTACTTTGGGATTGATTGGCAATACACCATTGGTGGAGGCTGTGAATCTGGAGAAGGAACTTTCTCTTCCCGCAACGCTCTTGTTGAAACTGGAGTATTTTAATCCGGCAGGAAGTGTGAAGGACAGAATTGCAAAGGCGATGATTGAAGATGCAGAAGAGAAGGGACTGTTAAAAGAAGGTTCTGTCATTATTGAGCCTACCTCCGGTAATACCGGAATCGGTCTGGCTTCTATTGCTGCGGCAAAGGGATACCGGATTATTTTAACGATGCCGGAGACAATGAGTGTAGAGAGACGGAATATTTTAAAGGCATACGGTGCAGAACTGGTTCTGACAGACGGCAGCAAGGGAATGAAAGGGGCAATTGCCAAGGCAGAGGAACTGGCTCAGGAGATTCCGGACAGTTTTATTCCCGGACAGTTTGACAATGGGGCGAATCCGGCAATGCATAAGGCAACTACTGGTCCAGAGATTTGGAGAGATACGGAAGGAAAGGTTGACATTTTTGTCGCTGGCGTAGGTACTGGTGGAACTCTGACCGGAGTGGGAGAATATTTGAAGTCCCAGAATCCGGATGTGAAGATTGTAGCGGTAGAGCCGGCTACTTCTCCGGTCCTTTCAGAGGGTAAGAGTGGTCCTCATAAAATTCAGGGAATCGGGGCAGGATTTGTTCCCAAGGTATTGAATACAGAAATTTATGATGAGATTATAACAGTAGAGAACGAGGATGCCTTTGCCCGCAGCAAGCAGGTTGCCAAAAAGGAAGGTGTTCTGGTGGGAATTTCCTCTGGTGCTGCACTGCAGGCGGCAATCGAACTGGCACAACGGCCGGAGAACAAAGGGAAGACGATTGTGGCATTGTTGCCGGACAATGGAGACCGCTATTATTCCACTCCGCTGTTTTTAGATGAAAGTGCAAAATAAAAAGAATTTATGAATTCTGGTAAGCCTTTAAACCGCTGTGGTATTCTTTTAAGAATATACGGCGGTTTTCTTCGTATTGAGGGTCCTCAATATCCTCGACTTTGCAGTCGTGAAGACACCAGGCATTGCTGTTGGTTACAATGGCAGCAGCATATCCAGCGCGGAGAAATTCCTGACACTGGGAAATATCATAAAAATGCCAGCCGCAGAATAAATCCTCCCGCCAGGGAAGGTCTTCATAGGTTGCAAGAAAGATGCCATCCATGCCTTCGGCGGGTGCATATTCATAGCAACCTAAAGAGCCATCGATGCTCTGGGGAAGTAGAATACGGTCTTCCATGCAGCCCCCAAAATAGGATTCGGATTCCCACCAGATGCCGGAAAGTGGTAACTGATCCGTTCCAATAACCCCTAGAATTCCCAGTTTCTGATTGGGCAAAACCGCTTCTTTTTGTGCTTTCAGCAGATCGTACAAAAGATAACGGTTTGTCACCATAATATCCTGGTGAATGTATATTTTAATGTGTTGTTTTGTATTCTGGGGGGCAAGGCGGTTTGCTTCCTGCATTCCCTGATTGTAACCGGAAGAAATGCTATTTGCACCCCGTACCGGGACGATTTGAAGTTGGCAGTGCTCGGGTACATAGAGTTGATTGAGATACCAGCGGGCTTCTTCGTAATAGGTTTCATTTCCTACACAGAGGATGAAGGAAAAAGTAGTGGGGAGTGGGGCAGCATCGAGAAACTCCTTGTAATTGTCCTTATTTTGTTCCGCATTATAAGTAATACTTTTACTGCAAAAGGTTAAGATTTCTTCATAGCGCAGAGTTTGAATTTCTTCGGCGTCCGGAGTCAGGGAGGGCAGGAACAGAACCTGCTTTAATTCTTCTATGGCAGGGATGGGAAGATTTTGCAATTCCCTGAAATATCCCTGGGCCGTCGTAATTTCACCCATTTGCAGTAAAATATAGCACAATGTGTAGAGGGTATGAATATTGTGCTCGTTCCAATCCAGGGCTGTGAGAAGGTAGGACAGTGCTTCCTCTGAGTGCCCGAGAGAAAAGGCGGTGTAGGCAAGGCGGCAAAGAAGCAGTTCCCGATTTATAATACTTTTTTCTGAAATAATCCGTATTGCATGAATGGTGATTTCATGTTCTTTTAAATAGTGGTAGACATCCTGGCAGATAGCGGGTTCGCTGTGGTATTCCATGCGGCGAAGCATGAATTTAATCTGGTAATATTCCTCAATCCAGGTAGCGTTGTCCCGGAATTGCAAAATATAACGTCCAGAGTTGTTTTTCAATTCTGCCATCATAATCTGGTAACCGACAAACAGTACACATATGGGACTGTCTACCCAGTTCGTACGGATGTTACTATTTTCATCTACAAGGTAGGTGCGAACTAAATTTTGCAGGGCAGGGAGATCCTGTTTCTGCATGGCGGTCTCCCACTGTTGTTTAAATTGTTTCCGCTCTATGTCGCGCTGTACTGGAGAAATGGTTTCGTTCATAGTATAAACTCCTCATTATATGTATTTTCCAGTATCAGTATACCGCAAAAAGCTTTGGTCATGTTGTACAAAAATGGAAAAAGAAGGTTGGAAATGTTGAATAAATGGCACAAACAGGGTATAATTTTTAACAGGAGCGTTGGGGTGCTGACGAAAGAGAGAGACAGACGGTATCCGCTTCTATTTTTTTGGACAAAGTAGGAATTGCAAACTATTGTAACGAATGCAAAATCATTTAGCAATTACCTATATGGACGAAAAAGAATGCCTTGGTGGGTTTATATTCCCATGGGGATAGTTTCACTGTGGTGGTGGATGCCCGGAATGAGAGTAATAAAGAACTGGATACCATCCGCAAAATTTTGCGGAAGTCCTTTGTTGTAAATGGGGTTGAGGTGGAGTTGAGTGCCTGTATCTGTCTGGTTCATTCGGAGCATTGTGCTAAAGGTGAGTCGGAACTGGTGAAGGCATTGGATTATTCCATCAGTGAGGCGAAATCCAGAGGAAAGCGGAAACTTATTTCAGAAGAAAAAAGGATATATTGGTTTACTGTGTATGGGGGTTGTCTGCCTTCTTCTGGGGGGCTGTAGTAACAGGGAAATCAAAGCGGATGCAAAATACAAGGTAATGGTTATTTGCAAAGGCTCCCAGCACGAATTCTGGCAGACTGCACGGATGGGGGCGGAGGATGCCTGCGAGGAACTGGGAATGGACATGGTTTTCAAGGCACCGGAAAATGAGACTCAGGTGGATGTACAGATACAGATGATGGAGACCGCCATTCAATCTTATGCGAAGCGCGTGTCAGAATATAATGTGACAACGGATATCTTGCCATGTATATGGAACAGATTGCAGTAACTTCTGATTACCAGAATGAAATGTCCCGGGAACACCGGCAATTGGTACAGAAATTTAAAGTTTAGTAAGGTGAGAAAAGAATGCGGAACCGTTCAGAACTGACAAAGCGATATTGTGTATTTTTGTTGGGAATCTGGTGCAATGCCATCGGTGTGGCATTAATTACCAAATCTATGCTGGGAACTGGACCGACTACATGTATTCCCTATGTGGTCAGTTTGAAATTCCCACTTTCTTTCGGTATGTGCACATTCCTTTTTAATGTACTGCTGTTGTTGTTGCAAATATTGATACTGCGGAAAAAGTTTCAAAAATCGCAATTTTTGCAGATTCCGGTTTCTTTTTTGTTTGCCGCTTTTATTGACGCAGCGATGGCGCTGTGTTCTTTTATTCAGGCAAAGCATTATATTACAGCACTGCTGATTGTTTGTCTTGGTTGTGTATTCCGGGCGTTTGGAGTGAGTTGCCAAGTGGTAGCAGATGTGGTTATGTTGTCCAGCGAAGCCTTTGTCAAAGCCGTTTCTGACGTCATAAACAAAGAATTCAGTGTTATGAAATTAATCTGTGACGGATTGATGACCATGATTGCAGTAGTCCTGTCTTTCCGTTTTTTTGGAAATCTTCAGGCAGTTCGGGAGGGAACGCTGATTACTGTGCTTTTGGTAGGACCCATCTCTCATGTATTCACGAAACGGCTTGGATTTACAAGCCATTACTTTGAAAATGAGGGTGATTTGGTCTATGAAACCCAGTTGAAACTGGTGGAGGGGAAACGTCTTGTGGTTACGATTACCTCTGAGGCAGGAAGCGGCGGACGGGTCATTGCTCATATTTTAGGAGAAAAACTGGGACTACCGGTTTATGACAAGGAGTTAGTGGAGTTGATAGCCCGGGAAGGTAACTTTACCCCAGATTATGTGCGCAAGCACAACGAGCGTCTCTATTCCAATGCAGTAGAAGCCTTTTTTATGGAGAATTATGCTCTGGTGAGTGAGGATATGGAAAGTTACCGCCATTTATACGATGCACAGAAACGGGTTATTGAACGGCTTGCCCGGGAGAATGATTGTATTATTGTGGGGCATTGTTCGAATCATATTCTGCGTAATGTGGAAGGCTGTCTGCACATTCATATTTGTGCTGACCGTCAGCATCGGATTGCTTATATGCAGGACAAATATAAGGTTACCATACGCCGGGCAATAGAGATGGTGGAACGGCAGGATGCAGAGGTGTCCCAATATTACCACCATTTTACCGGTGAGGACTGGAAAGAAGCGGCAAATTACCATCTGACAATGGATTCTACCCTTTTTGGGTATGAGGGAACGGCAGATTTAATTGAGGAAACGGTGAAGAAGAACTATATGGATATGCCAAAGGTGAAAATACGGGAAGTCATCCGCAAATATCATTTGGAAAATGGATGATAGAATGAATATTATGGTAATAGGAATGATGAAAACTGCCGATATATAAATAAAGTATCGGCATTTATTGATAGAGGAGCGGTATTATGAAAATACAAAATCACATGAACAATATTAAAATAAAAAAGAAAAAATGGATTACCGGGGCAGGAGTAGGAGTTTTCCTGCTCTGTTTGTGCCTCCTGGGAGGGTATGCTTCCTGGAAGCAGGCAGAAAGAATAGCAGACCAAAGGAAAATGCCTACGGATGCGGGTGGTTCTTCCCAGCCAGTGGTGGCAGTTTTGCTAAATGGGTCTGACAGCACCAATTACAGCACATTGGAGCAGGCATTTGCCGCTGCCCATAACGGTGATACCATACGTCTGACAGCAGATTGTTCGGTCACCGCTACGATTGCCGTTGAAGGAAAGTCCGTTATTTTGACTTCGGATGCCCAGTATACGGTTACCGATAGTGTTACGTCAGGAAGCCTCTTTTCTCTCAGCAAGAAGGGAGAGTTGACCATTGGCGGGCAAGTTATATGTGAGGGAGCATCTTCTTCCACAGGGGTGGCTGCCAGTATGATTGCGGTGGGAGCATCCAATACTACCAGTTCCAATAAGTGCCAGTTGACATTACAGGATAATGCCCAACTTCGGAATTATAATTGCAGCAGTACCGATTCCAAGGTGTCCAGCGGAGCGGTATTTGTAGGCGGTAACTGTGCCTTTGTCATGACTGGGGGGCAAATTACAGGAAATTATACGGCAGGCTCCGGAGGAGCTGTGAACGTATATAACAATGGTACTTTTCAGATGGATGGTGGACTACTTGCCAACAATGAGGCGGCAGGGAATGGTGGTGCTGTTAATCTGAACGGTTCTGCACGCTTTTTACTGAATACGAATACGCAGCAGGGGGGAGAAGGAGGAAGTATTACCGGAAACCAGGCAATGGACGGAGGTGCGGTTTATGTTGCGGCATCTGCGGAATTTACTATGGCAAAGGGAACGGTTTCTACCAATGTGGCGGCGGATGAAGGTACGATAGCGGTTTTGGGAAATGCAACGATTGAGAACAGCCGCATTACTGGTAATCAGGCAAAGCAGGGAGGCGGTATTTTCATTTCCGGCGGAACGGTACATTTGAAGGATACCGAGATATGTGATAACCAGGCGACGATTGCCGCAGGTTCTCTAAAGGCGGGAGCCGGTATTTATGACAATGGTTCCCTGTTATTGCAGGGTACGGTTCAGGTAACGGGCAACACGATGGTGAACGGGGAAGGAGAGAATAATATTTTCCTGAACAGTGCCAGTATCAGAGCAGCATTGGAGGGAGATTTGGAAGAAAGCAGCAGCATGGGATTTACTGTGGCTTCCGGTACGGTGGGGGACATTGCCACTAAGGGAAGTTATTCCATGAGTACGGATAGTTTCCATTCGGATATTGGAAATTATGGGGTTGGTGTAGACAGTAATTCCGGGGTTGTGTATATTGGTTACCATATTGTATTTGACAAAGTATATACGGATGCGACTTGGGGAGATGGAGTTGCAGGTACACATGATACCGTACTTCCGGCGAATACAGTATTAAATAAATTTCCGGAAGTCAGTTATAAGGGGTATTACCTGGACACTACTTCTACCTATGGCTGGTATGTAAAGGACAGCAGTGGAAATAAAAAACTATTGGACAGCAAGACTACGATTGCCAACTACAATTTTAATAACGGAGAAATAATAGTATATGCCAACTGGACAAAACTGGTGGCGACGATAGAGCGTGGGGGCATTCTGGCAGGACAATACGGTTCCCTGACGACAGCGTTTGCAGCCACAAAAGACGGAGATGTAGTTTTGCTGCAGTCAGATTGTGAGACGACGGCAACAATTACACTGTCCACCCGGGTAACGTTGAAGAGTGCAGGTGCGTCAGTCTATACCATCACCCGAAGCGGCGGATGGGCAATCTTTAATGTGGCGGACAAAACAACTTCCAGCAGCAATCGTCTGGGAGAGTTGACGATAGAAAATGTAAAACTGAACGGAAATAGTAAAGCGGGAAGCCTTATTTTTGTCAGTGGTGGTGTGCTGGCAATGCAGAGCGGAACGGAGATTTACGGAATGCAATTTGGAGACACAACGCCTACCAAATCAACTGGCTATGGTGCGGTGTATATTGCCTCCGGTACGGTTACGATGGAGGACGGAAAAATCTATAACAACTTCATGAATGGATTCGGTGGAGGCGTCTATATGCAGACCGGAACCTTTACGATGAAGGGCGGAGAGATTACGGAAAATACGAGTCAGAGTGGTTCTGGTGTCTATGTGGATTCCGGTTCGTTTTCCATGACAGGAGGTAAGATTCAGGACAATCATGGAAGTGGAACCAATTACAAAGGAGCCGGTATTTTTACGAAAGTGGATATAAAATTTGGTGGAAGTGCAGAAGTTTCCGGAAATGAGGACAGCAATATTTACCTGAATACCGGGGCGCGGCTTTGTATTGTTTCAAGATTAGAAGGGATTTCTGGTATTTCCATGGCAGCTCCGGAAGAAGGTTATTTTACTACCGGATTGGGAGAACTGGGCACCGCGGCGAATTTTACTTCCGATTCCGGGGAATACGGAATTGGAGTGGAGGATGCAGAGGCATTTTTAGGATTTGAGGTTACTTTTGATACCCAGGGCGGTTACTTCAAGGAGGAAGAAGAACTAGAGGCGGGAGACCGCAAGGAATCCAGAACGGTGGTAGTTCGTCCGGGAATGACCACTACTCTTCCAGTTGTATACCGGAATGGAAACGGATTTGTAAAATGGACTTATGAGGAATCCGCATTGACGAAGGAATTTACCGATGCGACACCGGTAAAATATAAAATGCATGTGAAGGCGAACTGGGGAATTGGCAATGTCCAGATTGGTTCTCATTTGTACTATACGTTGGAATCTGCTGTGAAGGATGCCAATACGGATGATATAATAACAGTTCTTGCTTCGGTTGTAGTAGACCATACGATTCTCATTGACAAGTCGGTTACGATTACAGGTGAGACAGTAAAGAGCGGCAGTGATGGTGTAATGCTGCAGGTTGCGAATCCCGAAGATGCCCAGGAAAACATTGGAGTTGTATTTGCGAATGTTACACTGGATGGAAATGGAACAACAGGTTCTCTGCTTCAGGTGGAGAGCGGTGATGTCATACTGGACAATGGTGCAATTGTGACGGGCATGGCAAAAAGTTCTGTGCCGGCAACGGCAGAAACGACCGGGCTGGGCGCAGTATATGTGAACGGTGGAACAGTTCAGATGCGTAGCGGCAGTGAAGTGAAAGACAATGCCTTCTTTGGCAGCGGAGCCGGGGTTTATGTAGAAACAGGTAGCTTTTTAATGAGCGGTGGTACGATTACCGGTAATGTGGCAGAGTATGAAGGAGGCGGAATCTATGTGGCTGCAGATGGTTCCTGCCGGTTGACCGGTGGAAGTATAACCGGAAATACAGCAGGAAATTATGGAACCAGAAAGCAAGGCTCCGGAATCTATTCCGCAGGAAGTTTGACACTGGGAAGTACCGGAGGAGCACAGAGCAAGGTTACGATTGCTGACAATACAACGGACAATGTGTACCTGGCGGAGAATGCAATCATTACCTTTGAAGGAGCATTGACTTCAGACAGTCAGGTTCTGGTTACATTAGCACAGCCTAAACAGGGGGTATTTACCTCTGGATTTGAGGGAAACGGAGAAATAGGAGACAACTTAAAATGCCAAAATACTGGTTATACATTGGCGCAAAATACAGAGGGAGAGGCTTATATTGGATATAAAGTGACCTTTCTTACCGGGATTGGGTATTTTGCGGATGAGATGAATTTAGGAGAAGAACAACGGAATCATACAAGGGATATTGTGTATGTGGAAGGTTCTCATCCGGAACTGCCTAAGGTGCGTAATGGCACTCAGGCATTGAAGGGATGGTTTACCAGTTCGGCGGAACAGTTGACCAAGGATTCTGTAATTGTTGGTGACATGACGGTGACAGCCCAGTGGATGGGTTCGGTATGTCACATTGGTGAAGATTATTATGCATCTCTGGAAGAGGCAGCAGCAGATGCGGCAAAGAGTACATCCGGAGTGACGATAGAACTACTTTCCAACGCTCCGTTGACCGAGACTCTGGAAATTACTACAGATGTGACTCTGGACGGCAGTGCTGAGAAGTTCCGGGTCAGCCGGAGCAAAGCACTTTTGATGTTCCGGGTAAAGTCTGGTGGTAAATTGACTATAAAAAATGTTACCATCAACGGAAATGATATGAGTTATTCCCTGTTGTATGTAGATGGCGGAAGTGCGGTGATTGCAGAAGGAGCAGTGCTTACAGGATGTTCTAATGCAGTGCGCAACGAGACGATGCTGGATGTCAGTGGACCGGGAACGGTGTATGTGGGTGAGGGAAGCCTTACTATGACCGGAGGTTCGATTACTGCCAATCATCCTGCCCGGGGTGGCGGTGTCTATATGGCAAAGGGTACTTTTACCATGACCGGAGGTTCCATTACCAACAATCAGTTGTCGGAAGATACTGCAATCTACGGAGCCGGAGTGTACCTGGGAGGTAACACGATGTCTGTGTCTGGAAATGTGGTCGTTTCTGGAAATCAGATGAACAATGGTGTGGAGCAGAATATTTATTATACTACGGGAAGTGGCTATTTAAAAATTACCGGAGAACTCAGCAGGGAGTCCCAAATTGGGGTAACCCCTTCTACCGGACCGACAGGGATTACATCAGCAAGTATGATTGATGTGACGGGAACTATAACAAATGATATTATAAATGCCTATGAACCGGGATGTATTTATTCGGATGTACTGCAATATGAGGCAGTTGTGGACCGGGATTTGAACCGGATTCGGTTGCGTAAGGGGCACACCATTACCTTTGATGCAGGAGAAGGAACTTTGGTGGGAGCCGCTTCCATAGATGTAGTGGATGGAGCATTTATTTCCGTTCTGCCTAGTGCAACCTATGGGGACAAATATTTTGATGGATGGTATTTCCCGGATGGGAGTAAATTGACAACAGCAACTGCTGTTGTGGAAAGTGTGACAGTAACCGCGCTGTATACCGATGGCAAATGCGAAAAACCCATCGCAGAGCCTTCTGGCGGAACCCATTACAGTGAGACGGTGGAAGTCGTTTTGACTTGCGCTACCGAAGGGGCAAAAATTTATTATACAGTAGATGGAAGTGAACCGACAAAATCAGAGGGAACACTTTACCAGACTCCTCTTTCCTTAACAGAGAATACTGTGTTGCGTGCCATCGCAGTCAGAGAGAATTACAGTGACAGTGAGGAATTACTGCAGCAGTATACAATATGTAATGTAACCAAAATAGTCTTTACCGAACAACCGGAAAAAGTATTCCGGGGCTACAGCAGTACATTTTCGGCAAAGGTGACGACAGGAAATGTTTCTACTACAAAACAGGTTACATGGGAATTGGTAGGAGATTACAACGAAGATACAAAAGTGGAGCAGACGGGAGAGGTTACGATTTCCAGTGCGGAGACGGCACAGGAAATTACTGTCCGGGCGGTGTCTGCCGACCCGTCAAAATATGTGGAGGCGACGGTGCCAATTTGCAACCAGTATACGGTTACCTATGAGAAAAATTCTCCGAGTGGAATGATTGCAACGGGAATGGTAACGGATTCTACAAGCCCTTACCTGGAAGACAGTGTAGTTACAGTGTTGCCGAATGGAGATTCCGAGAGTAGCACGAATACGGGTTATAATTGTAGCGGTTACCGATTTACCGGATGGAATACAAAAATTGATGGAAGCGGTACTGGCTATATGCCGGGAGATACGTTTACAATACAGGAGGACACGGTATTATACGCGCAGTGGGATGTGGTAATTGTCATTTCCAAGGTGACAGTTACACCGAAATCTGTGTCAGTATGTCAGGGAGAAAACTTTACCTTCCAGGCAGTAGTGACCGGAAAAGGAAATTTCACGGGAGAAGTAACCTGGCTTTTGACAGGACAGGAAAAAGCGAATACGACTATTAGTGAAGAAGGCGTTCTGCATGTAGATGAGGAAGAGACTGCCCGCAGTTTAACTGTGACTGCGGTTTCCAAAGACAATGAAACGTATTGGGCTACATCAACTGTGACCGTAAAGGAACTTACCCGTTACACGTTACATTATGCCGGAACCGGTGGAACCGGGGATATGTCGGCGGAGAATGGAACTTATGTGGGTGGCACGTCAGTTACGATTGCAGATTGTAAGTTTACCAGACAGGGATATGATTTTATAAGTTGGAATACCACTGCAAATGGAAGAGGATATGAACTGCATCCGGGAGATGCTTATCCGATTACCCAGGACATCACTTTATACGCCCAGTGGATGCGAAACGGCAGTTACGAAGAAACAGACCCAACAGAGGGGACAGAGGCACCTCCGGCGGTAAAGGAAAAAACAGACAAAGAATATGCAGAGGAGACGATAGCGCTAATCGATGCGATTGGAGAGGTAACACAGGATTCCCGTCCGGCGATTCAGGCGGCAAGAAATTCCTACAATGCCTTGACGCAGGCGCAAAAGGAATTGATTGACAGTACAGAATATAATAAGTTATTGTTACGGGAACAAATATACAATGAGTTGTATGGAGGAGGAAAACAACAGGGGAATGGTACGCAGACTACCAAGACTTCTGGCAAATCTTCGAATACATTAAAGGCTTTGGCGAAGGGAGAGACATTTACAAAAGGGGCTTACCGATATAAGGTGACTAAATCTTCTGTGAAGAAGGGTACCGTTACACTTGTGAAACCGACGAAGAAAACAATAAAAACAGTTTCGGTTCCAGCTAAAGTAACATACAAAAAAGTCACTTATAAAGTAACTGCTATTTCTCCGAAAGCATTTAGCAACTGTAAAAAACTGAAAAAGGTGACCATCGGAAAAAATGTTACCTCCATTGGAAGCAAGGCATTTTATAAAGATAGTAAATGCGAAGCGATAACAATTCGTTCTAAAAAAATCAAAAAGATTGGAAAGAAGGCGTTTCGTGGAATTGCTTACCGGGCATATATTAAAATGCCGGATTCCAAGTACCGCGGTTATGAAAAACTATTGCAAAAGAGTGGGGTTCCCGGAAACCTCCGATTGAAGACCTATTAATATTCTGTGATTTGGCATATACAAAAAAGAAACCCTCCTTATTAGTTTGTTGGCTAATAAGGAGGGTTAAATTATTTCTTATGTTTTACCATTTTCTTTTTGGCTTCTTCCGCTTTTTCTTTTTTCTTTTTCATATTTTCTTTCATGTTTTCTTTTACCAGTTCGGATTTCTTTTTACCGGAACTCTTGGGTTCTTCCGGCTCTTTTTTCTCAGCAGCAGGTATATCCAGTTCCGTTTTTGTGCCGAGTTGTTTTACCGGGGAGAGGTACAGGTTCTCATAATACTGAATCAGGGCAATGTCCGCTTCTGCTTCGGAATGGCGGATGTTATGTTTTTGCTCGTGCAAATCGAAATTCTCCAATGTACTCTTCTTCTGCATCATGTGCAGCGTTACTGTAAAGCAGTGGGATGCAATCCGGTCCAGACTGGTAATCACTTCCATCAGAGAAATACCGGCGGCGGTACTGCAGTTTCCTGTCTGCAGACGGTTGATGTGATGCTCTTTTAGCATATCCTTCAACGCATCCACTGTCTGGCACAAAGGTTCAATCTTAGTGGCAACGGCAAGGTCCTCTGTACGGAAGGCTTTGAGTCCCTCCTCCAATGTTTGTTTTACCGCACGAATCATATAGTCTAATTCGGTAAGACCAATGCGGGAAAAACTAATATTCTGTTCCTGATTAAATATGACTACCTTTGCTATCTTAATACAGTAGTCACCCATTCGTTCAAAATCACTGACACTGTTCAATAACTCGTTGGCAAAACGGCTTTGCTCATGACTCAATCCCTGAGCGGTAACTTTAACAAGGTACTCGCTGAGGGCGGTTTCCGATTTGTCCAGAAAGACTTCATTTTCCTGCATAATTTCGTATTTTGCGTCATCCCAGCCGTCTGACAACAGTTCTGTGGCAAGGGTAAAGTTTTCCATTACGGTGTCTGCCATAGAGTTGATTACCTTGCTACACTGCTCCAGAGCAATGGGAGGTTTGCTCAGGAAAATATCATCCAGCAAAGCAATCTCCTGGTCAATCTTGCTATCCTTGTCTCCACGTATGATGAGACCGGTGAAATCGGCAATCTGTTTTACAAAAGGAAGCAGAATCAAAGAAGTGATGACGTTAAATAACAGGTGTGTGTCTGCAATGTTACCCTTTGTCATAACATGGTCCCAGAAGGGGAAATGGAAGATTGCCTGTAACGTATACATAACCCCCATAATTATAACAGCACCAAATACATTAAAGCATACATGGGAAACGGCAAGACGTTTTGCCTTTTTGCCAGTACCCAGGCTGCCCAGAATAACAGTAATACATTTTCCTACGTTCTGCCCCACAATAATAGGAAGACAGGCGGAGAAGGTAAGGCTCCCTGTAGAAAAGGCAAGAGCCTGCAAAATACCTACAGAAGCAGAGGAACTCTGAAGTATCATAGTCACCACCATACCTACTAAGAATCCCAGTAAAGGATTGGAAAAGGCAAGGAAGAGATTTTGAAATTCAGAAGACTGGCTTAAAGGAGAAAGGGCAGTTTCCATCGTATTCATTCCAATAAACAGAATACCAAATCCCATTAAAATACCGGCTACATTGCGAAGTTGATTCTTTTTGGAAATCAGAAGAATGAAAGCAGCGGCACAGACCAGAAGAGGGGCAATCGTAGATGGCTTGCATAGTTGCAGCCAAAGACTGTCGCTGCTGCCTCCGCTGAATCGAAGAATTTGCGCTGTCACGGTACTTCCTATATTAGCACCGAAAACAACAGGAATGGCTTGTACTAATTTCATGATGCCGGCATTTACAAAGCCCAGCACCATAACTGTAGTTGCAGCAGAACTCTGAATAATCGCGGTGACTCCGATTCCCAGGGCAAACCCCTTAATACGGTTGTTCGTCAGCCGTTCCAACAAATGTTCCAATCCGGCACCGGCAACTTTTTCCAAATTCTCGCCCATCAGGCTCATACCAAAAAGAAAAAGTCCGACACCACCTAACATTGAGATTACGTTAAAGATATCCATAATGTCCTCCGTAATGTGTATTTTACATAAAATTTACAAAACTTACAAAAAATTTACAAAACATCTAATGACCATTGTAATCGTTTTTGAGAGGTTTTTCAATCCTCTTTTTATGCATTTGAATTTGTAAAAATTCATTCCGGAGGTTTACAAATAGGAAATGGGTCAGTATAATAGGTAGCGGAAACACATCGTGCATGCAGTATATTAGGAGGTAAAAGATGGACAAGATTAAGATGACAACCCCTTTGGTGGAGATGGACGGAGATGAGATGACCCGGATTCTCTGGAGATTTATTAAGGATGACTTAATTCTCCCCTTTGTAGATTTGAAAACGGAGTATTACGACTTGGGATTGGAATACCGGAATGAGACGAATGACCAGGTTACAATTGATTCCGCCAATGCCACAAAGAAATACGGCGTTGCAGTAAAATGTGCGACAATCACGCCGAATGCCGCCAGAATGACGGAATATAACTTAAAGGAAATGTGGAAGAGCCCCAACGGTACGATTCGTGCTATGCTGGATGGTACGGTGTTCCGTGCACCGATTGTAGTGAAAGGTATTGAGCCCTGTGTAAAGAATTGGGAGAAACCGATTACATTAGCCCGTCATGCCTATGGTGACGTGTATAAAAATACAGAAATTAAAGTTCCGGGACCGGGTAAGGCAGAACTGGTATTTACCGGTGA
>JAQXNR010000074.1 GCA_029098105.1 Lachnospiraceae bacterium | reverse complement strand
ATTCGAAACAAGGTGGTAAGTTCTTCAGAAGACCCTGACAAGTGTATGATTCCCGCTACGCTGCTTCCGGAAAACTGGGAAGATGGTGCCAGTGTGTATGCCAAAGATGGCAGTGTTTGTGCTGATAATACAGAAGGATGTAATCTGTACACCTTGTCAAAACCCGGATATGAATTTGCGGGATGGACCACAAATTTGACTTTGACGGAAGGGGATTTGACTACCAATATTGCAGAGACGAAGACTGATTTAGAAACAGGTTTGAATGTTAATACTTATACCGGCGGGACTTACTATGCGGTATGGATTCCGAAAACGGTTGCAGTGACCTATTGTGGAAATGGAGCAGAGCAGGATAGCACACTTATGCAGTCCATACCATACGATACGCTTACGCAATTAGATGCCAATACTTTTACAAAACCGGGATATCATTTTGTGAGATGGGCTACGGAAATCTATGAAGGCGAGCCAATAAATGATCTTGGTTATGAGGATCAGGCACAAGTGTATTTTTCATCTGAGGATGCAGCGGAATATGCAGAAGGCTTAAAATTGTATGCAATATGGGAAGAGAATCCTTCGCACAATCTGATTTATGACACCAACGGTGGTTATGGCGGACCGGGAACGGTTAGTTATGTGGAAGGTGTAGAAAGCAGGATTTATATTACAGAGCAGTATACATCCACAACTGGTGAAAATGGTGAACCGGCAGAACAGATTTCTGTATCTATGCCGAAACGGGATGGCTATACATTCCTTGGATGGTCAGCAAATGCAAATGCATCAGAACCGGATGAAGGGTACAGATATGTCGAGAGCAAGAACAAAGCAGAATCTGAAGATTCCCAACATGTGACATATCCTACTTGGACGCCTACAGATGGTGATGCTGACAAGACACTTTATGCGGTTTGGAGAATCATTCCGAAATCCAGTGTTACTTATATGGTAGACAATACAACTAGCAGTGGGCTGTTTAGAATGGAGTCCTACCGGGAAGGAGAACAGTTCGGTCTGTATTTTGAGCGGACACCGGGTAAAACGGGCTATGAGTTTGTTGGTTGGTCTGAAACGATGATAGAAACAGAAGAGACAATAGGAGATGCTTCCGGTGATGCCTCTGGCGATGCCTCAGGAGATGCTTCCGGTGATGCCTCAGGTGATGCCTCAGGAGATGCTTCCGGGAATGCAACACTGGCAGATGAAATTTACCGTCCCGGTGATGGTATGAAGTTTACAATGCCGGGAGGTAATGTAGAATTTTACCCTGTATGGGAACCGCACAAGTACAAGATTACCTATAAGACAGTCAATGACGATGCTGCGGAGTGCTCTGTCAACAGTATTTCTTATGGGGCAGAGTACGAACTTTGTGGAGTAGATGACATTGGAAGTTTGTTCAGCAATATACCAGCAGAACAGGAAAAGGCTGAGAAATTTAAACCTCAGCCAGGATACGAATTTTCAGGCTGGTCTACCTCCCCTTCCGGTAGAGTAGATTATGAAGCAGGAGAAACAGTGACCAGACTTTCCACTGTGGATGGCTCAGAGATTATACTTTATGCGGTATATGAGCCAAAATCCTATGAGTACACCTTTGTCAACAATTACAATGCGTCTCCTGAGGGTTCCGGTGTGGACGAGAATATGGAGGCCACAACGCCTAATCAGATACTGACAGGAGATAAGAAACTTAAAATTGGAGATACCATGCCGGTACTGAATGAGGTACCAAAAAAATATGGGTATACGTTCGGTGGATACTTTACAGAAAAAGGCGGTAATGGTGAGCAGTATTATACGAAAGATTTGACCACAGTTGCGGCTCATGCGCTGGTTACCGATGCAGAAGACGTAACTCTGTATGCTTACTGGATTCCGGTTTGTTATACGTTATATTATGAGTACAATGGAGAAAAAGTAGCTTCTCAGGATGTATTTTATGGACAGAGTACAACGACTTTACCAAAAGAGAAGATTACCGGATTGAAATTGGATGATGATGCAGTTTTGGTTGGATGGAAACTGGATAAGAATTTGGATCAGGTAAAATATAGTGCTACAGGTTCAAGTATTAAACTTTATAATACAACGGACTTGTACAAAGATGGAACGAATATTGTACTGTATGCGCAAACGGGAAAGGCTACAAAATCAACGGTAACTTACAACCCGAACGGAGGAAGTAATGAGCCGGTAGATGATAAAAAATATACTTCTGGCGATACCGTAAATGTAAAATTTGACAAGATTCCAAAGAAAAACGGATATACTTTCCTTGGTTGGGCGACTACCAGCGGTGCGGAGAATCCGATTTATTATCAGACCGATGACCCGAACGATGTGACTGCTCAGACTTCATTCGTAATTAGCAATGACACTACGTTGTATGCGGTATGGAAAGCAAACAGTTATACGATTACTTACCATAAGAACGATCCGACTGTGGATGCAGAGGATGAGGAAACCGTTCAGGATGATTTAGGATTTGAAGAAGAGGGATATCTCTTCCGTAATGGTGAGACCTTCACTCGTACAGGTTACACATTGTCCGGCTGGGCAATTACTGCAACAACAGGAGTAACCTATACTTTGAATCAGGAACTGACTACTGCTCTGACCGGAGTAGATGGAGGAAATGTAAATCTTTATGCGGTATGGACGGCTAACACCTACGAGGTTTCTTACAATGCTAATCAGCCAGAGGATGTAGAGAGCGCAGTTACAGGAAGCATGAAGAATACGAAAATGACGTATAACGAAGAAGGTACTTTGCGTGCTAATGCATATAGCCTTTCTGGTTATAAGTTTATGGGATGGTCTAGAACTTCAGATGGAGCAGTTGCGTATAAGGATTCTGCGGAAGTATTCAATCTTTCTGAAAAAGAGGATGTGGAATTGTATGCGGTTTGGAAGAGCCGTGCAGATTTGACAGAGGAAGATGAGGGCATTGACTGGTCACAGAAGACACTGGCAACAATCATGTCCAATCTGTATTCGTTGACAACGACAAAGGGAGAGACACCAAATCTGGAGAAACTGGCGATTACAGCGGTTTATACCGATGGCAGTTGCAGAGAAGTTCAGAATTATACGACAAATCTGGATACATTGGAGACAGATGAGGATACCTATTTAGAAGTTGAATATAGTGAAAACGCTATCAGTAAAATGCTTCAGATACCGGTTCGTGTCAAGGAAGCAAAAGATCCGGGAACAGAAGACCCGGGAACAGAAGACCCGGGAACAGAAAATCCGGGAACACAAGACCCGGGAACAGAAGACCCGAGCACGCCAGAGAATCCGGCACCAGGAGCATCGGGGGATGCAACAGCACAAACCCCACAAGCATCGGGTGATGCAGTAGCACCAGGAACATCCGATACTTCGTCGACGACGAGTGCATCAACCAATAAAACAACCAATAAAACAACCAATAAGAAGAATTCATCTAGTTCTACAACAAATAATTCTTCCAACAATTCAACTGTGTTGATTACGCTGGAATCCATGGAGAAATCTATGAATGCGACGGATACGGACAAAAAGGATTTGGCTGGTTCTGTATATGGGAAACTGCAATTGACGGCAAGTCCGAGCGGTAAGAAAAATACAGTGCGCTTGAAATGGAAGAGCGTAAAAGGTGCTGCCAGCTACATTGTATATGGTGCCAAATGTGGAAGCAAACTGAAAAAGATTAAGACCGTAAAGGCAAGCAGCAAAAAGAAGAGTTACACATATAATGTTAAAAAACTCAAAGCGAAAAAATATTATAAGTATGTTGTTGTTGCCTGCAAGAAAACGACGTCTACAAAGACCATTAAGACAACCAAGAAAAAGGTCAAAGTTACACAGGACAGCGTAGTTTCGGTTTCTAAGATGGTATATGTAACTGCAAAAGACAAAAAATATGGCAATCCTTCAAAGTTGACAGCGAAGTCAAAACTGACACTGAAAAAGGGTAAGTCACAGAAGCTAGCGGTCAAGGTAAAGAATACCGCAAAGAAACGAAAGATTAAGAAATATGGCAAATGGCTTCGCTATGAGTCGGCAAATACGAAAATAGCAAAGGTAAGCCAGAGTGGAAAAGTAACAGGCCGTAAAGCCGGCACGACATACATTTATGTTTATGCCCAGAACGGTATCAGCAAAAAGATTAAGGTTACAGTGAAGTAAACGAAACCGCATATTTTATATTTCAATGCAAACAAATCTTTAGTTGCATCTGTCAATATTTTATGATATTCTTAAGAGTGGTGTGGGGTTCACACTACTCTGGAGAGTCTCATAGAACGAGCGCCGAAGGTGTACGGCAGATAGAATGCTGCCAATCTCTCAGGCAAAA
>JAQXNR010000073.1 GCA_029098105.1 Lachnospiraceae bacterium | reverse complement strand
AATGGTACAGCAAAACTGGTGAAAACATTGAATTCAGATACGACGACTTATACCCAGAGCAAACTGACCAGTGGTAAGGAATACTACTATTATGTAAAGGCTGTGTCGGGAATTAACGGTGCAGTATATCAGACGGAGCGTAAAGTGGCGCGGACTAAAAATGCAGTAACTCGTAAGGTGGCGCTGAAGAAGAAATATACACTGAAAGCATCTACGATGTCCGGAGCAGGGGCTGTTGTGACGATACCCGCAAAGACGGTGGTCAAGTTGATAGCCGATGCTTCTAACAAGTCGGGAAGTGCATGGTATTATGTGTCTTACAGTAAAAATGGCAAGACCTGGTATGGATATATGCCCAAAACAAAGGGAACTCTTTACCGCTATGGAAAAACGACTACAAAACAGGTGAATCTGCGAAAAGGGGCAGGAACCAAAAAGCCATTAGTTGTAGTTATAAAAAAGAAGAATACAAAGGTGACTGTTATTGGTCAGAAAAAGGCGGGAAAAGAAATATGGTATAAGGTAATTGTCAAACAGGGACGGTATTCTTACCAGGGTTATATTTATGGAAAATATATTAAATTTTATTAATTATTTGCTTTCGATTTTTAACTTCCATTTTCAGTGTAGATTTTTTAAAAATATACTGTAAATGGAAGTTACTTTTTCCTTTTGTTTTCTAGAAAAATGTGGTAAAATAAAACTAACTGTATAGTATAATACAGTTTTTAAAAGACAAAATGTGAAGCGTTCACTTCTGACATAGCATGTTTGTGGTGGATAGAAAAAGGAGGATATATTATGCAAATGGTATCGCTAGAGCAGGAACTGAGCCGTACTTCTTACCCTGGAAGAGGAATTGTGATTGGTAAATCAGAGGATGGTAAATACGCAGTGACTGCTTATTTTATTATGGGGCGTAGTGAGAATAGTCGTAACCGTGTGTTCGTTACAGAGGGTGAGGGCATTCGAACTGAGGCCTATGACCCTTCCAAACTGGAAGACCCCAGTCTGATTATTTATGCTCCGGTACGGGTATTGGGGAATAAAACCATTGTGACAAATGGAGATCAGACGGATACCATTTATGAGGGAATGGACAAGCAGTTGACATTTGAACAGTCCTTGCGTTGCCGGGAGTTTGAGCCGGATGGACCGAATTATACTCCCCGAATTTCTGGTATTATGCATATTGAAGATGGCACGTTCAATTACGCCATGTCAATTTTGAAGAGCAATAACGGGGATCCTTCTTCCTGCAATCGGTATACGTTTGCCTATGAGAATCCCAAAGCCGGAGAGGGGCGGTTTATTCACACTTATATGGGAGACGGAAATCCCCTTCCTACTTTTGAAGGAGAACCGGCAGTGGTAGATATTACCGGTGATATTGATGCGTTTACGAATAAAGTCTGGAGCAATCTGGATGAGGAAAACAAAGTTTCTTTATTCGTGCGCTATATTGAGATTGCAACGGGCAAATATGAGACACGGATTGTCAATAAGAATCAGTAGCATATAAAGATAGTGTTTTATAAGCAATATAACATACAAGGAGAATCAAAGATGAAAGAATTACAATTAAAATATGGATGCAACCCGAACCAGAAACCTTCCCGCATTTATATGGCAGATGGAAGTGAATTGCCAATTACGGTATTGAATGGTAAACCGGGCTACATCAATTTCCTGGATGCATTTAACGGATGGCAGTTGGTAAGCGAGTTAAAAAAAGCAACCGGACTTCCGGCAGCGACTTCTTTTAAGCATGTCAGTCCGGCGGGAGCAGCAGTAGGATTACCCCTTTCTGATGTGGAGGCGAAGATTTACTGGGTAGATGATATGGGAGAGTTGACTCCTCTTGCCAGCGCTTATGCGAGAGCCCGGGGAGCAGACCGCATGTCTTCTTTTGGAGATTTTATTTCTCTTTCTGACGTTTGCGACGTGGCGACTGCCAAATTGATTAAGCGAGAGGTGTCTGACGGTGTCATTGCTCCCGGTTATGAGCCGGAGGCATTGGAAATTTTGAAAGCAAAGAAAAAAGGCAATTATAACGTGATTCAGATTGATGCTGACTATGTTCCGGCACCGATTGAGACAAAACAGGTATTTGGTGTCACTTTTGAGCAGGGACGCAACGAGTTGAATATTGACAAGGAATTTCTTGGACAAAATATTGTTACTAAGAATCAGGAGATTCCTGACTCTGCTAAAATTGACTTGATTATTTCACTGATTACTTTAAAGTATACCCAGTCCAATTCAGTATGCTATGTAAAGGGTGGTCAGGCAATTGGTATTGGTGCCGGACAGCAGAGCCGGATTCACTGTACCCGCCTTGCGGGACAGAAAGCAGACAACTGGTGGCTGCGTCAGCATCCGAAAGTAATGGGATTGCAGTTCCAGGAGAAATTGGGTCGTGCAAACCGGGACAATGCCATTGATGTATACATTGGTGAGGAGTACATGGATGTTTTGGCAGATGGAGTCTGGGAGACTACCTTTAAGGTAAAACCGGAAGTACTTACCCGGGAAGAAAAAAGAGAATGGCTGGACCAGATGAATGGAGTTTCTCTGGGTTCCGATGCGTTCTTCCCCTTTGGTGACAATATTGAAAGGGCGAAAAAGAGCGGAGTGCAGTACATTGCGCAGCCGGGTGGTTCGATTCGTGATGACGATGTAATTGCCACCTGTGACAAGTATGGTATGGCAATGTGCTTTACAGGTATTCGTCTGTTCCATCATTAGAATTAAGGGGTGAGGGGTATGAGTGATATTCGGTTAACCGAGTTAATTGAGTTGAAAACGCTGCAGATGATGCAGGATACATTTACGAATATGACGGGGATTGCATCCATTATTACAGATACGGAAGGGATTCCCATTACGAAACCGCGGGGATTCTGTAAGTTCTGTGCAGAATTGATGCGGGAGAGTCAGGAGAGTCGGAGAAGTTGTCACCAATGCGATAAGCAAGGGGCGATTGTTACTTTGCGGGAGGGACATCCCACAACCTATATATGTCATGCAGGGTTGTATGATTTTGCAGCACCTATTATGGCAGGCGGGAAGCAACTTGGCTGTTTTGTTGGTGGACAGAGGCGAGTAGAACCCTATAGTGAAGAAGAAATCGAGACGTTGGCAAGGCGGTATGATTTGGATTTAGAACAGACCAGACAGGCACTTTCCCAGATTGGTCTATGTACGAGAGAAGAATTGGAAAGTATTGCCGCTGTCTTGAATCAGTTCGCCGAAGTATTGTCGGAATTGGCATATAATAATTATGTAATGAAGGGGTCTGTGCAGGCGCTTAGAGAGTCGCTAAAGGTGCGTTCCCAGTTTATTGTGGACATTGAGCAGGATTTGCGGACTTCTATTCGATTTATTGTGGAACAGAGTGAGAAAGTTTTGTTTCAGGATATGCCGGAGAATACCCGTAAGTTTCTTTTGAGAATTCGGGAGACCAGTCGTAATGCCTTGTCTTATTTGGATGACAGCATGGATTATGCCCGGATGGATGAAGGGAAATTAGGAGTTCGGGAGGTAGAATACAATATTTCCGAACTGATGGATGACATTGTGATTCGGGTGCAGAATTTGATGGAGAACCGCGATGTGGAATTAAAAGTAGATATATGTGGTGACATGCCTAAGGTTTTATACGGGGATGTAGGTCGAATTAAGCAGATTTTGTATAATCTGGTTACAAACGCCATAAAATTTACAGAAGAAGGATATGTTGTGGTACGCATGGATATGGAACGGAAACTCTATGGTATGGAATTGTGCATGGAAGTGCGGGATACCGGAAAGGGAATGCGGGAAGAAGAGTTGCAGTATATTCGTGATATTTTTGAGGGAAGAGAAGATGCCGAGAATCCGGCACAGAAGTCTACCGGGTTAGGAATCCGGGTAACCCGGCGACTTGTGGAGCTTCTTTACGGCACCATTCATGTCGACAGCATTTATGGAGAGGGAACCCGTTATGAAATACGAATTCCCCAGTTGGCAATCGGTGCGGAGGAATTGGGATAAATGTGTTTCGTTTTGTGACAGGAGCGAATGGAATGGAAAAAGAGAAGGTAATTGAAGGAAAATTAAAATTACAACAGTTTTTCAGTAAAGAAAGCGAAGTGTCTGATTTGGACAGCCCAAGAGATGGGGAAAACATTTGTGAAGTCGCACAGTATTTGGGCATTGGCAAATGTGAAATCACAATGTATGAAACGGTAGAAGGGGAACAGCACGACGAGGGTGACACCATTGTATTTTACGATGCGGGGGTGTCAGATGGGCGAGTTCGCTCCCGCAGAGAGATTACGGGGGGCGGCAACGTAGTATTTATCAGAAGTTTCCAGACTGCCGGAAAGGAAGACTGGGATGAGCAGGAACAGGAGTTGGTAGATGATTTTAACAAGATTCTATTTTTCTGTAAAAGCCGGGCTCATATGTTGACATTGTTGGAGAGGGCAGTGTTTTATGATGCCGATACCCAATTGGGCAATTTAAAATGTGGAATGCGCACAATTGGTATGTTGATTGAACAGGGAAGAATTGGTGAGTTTGCCGCCTTTTTCGTTAATATTCGGGGAATGAACAATATTAACACCCTTGTGGGAATGGATAATGGAACCCGGGTTATGAAAAAATACATGAAACGCATCAGTCATTCTTTTCAGTATCCGGAATGTGTTTGCCGTATTGGGGGTGACAATTTTCTGATTGTTGCTTTGCGGGAACGGGTACAGGAGATTGTGCAGATGCTGAAAGGAGAAACGGTTTGTTATGGCAAATCGCCTAAGGACAGGGTTTTTGTCAGTGCTACGGCAGGGGTATATTTAATTCCCGAGGAAGTAAAAAATCCCTATGAGGTAATGAATGCCATTAGTGCGACTCTTAATATTGCCAGATATGTAGAGCGGGTTCCCATATTATTTTATGATGAGAAACTGATTCAGAAAATGCAGCACAACCAGCGGGTGGAGACGGAATTTGAGAAAGCCATACAGGAAGAGGAATTTCATGTGTATTACCAGCCTAAGGTTTCTCTTCATAATTATGAGTTACGGGGGGCTGAGGCGTTGTGCCGCTGGATTCAGAATGGTATGATAGTGCCTCCGGACAGTTTTATTCCGGTTCTGGAGAAGAGCCAGAAAATCTGCCGTTTGGATTTTTATATGTTGGAGCACGTTTGTCAGGACTTGCAGCGATGGCTTTCACAACATCGTCAGGTAGTGCCGGTCTCCGTTAATTTTTCCCGAAAACATCTTGGAAATCCGGATTTGGTGGAAGAAATTCTGGAAGTGATTGATCGCTACAAAATTCCCCATGAACTGATTGAGTTGGAATTGACAGAGACTATGACAGAGGCGGATTTTTTGCAACTAAAGCAGATTGTATTTGATTTGCGGGACGCGGGAATTATGACATCGGTAGATGACTTTGGAACCGGGTATTCCTCACTGAATCTGATTCGGGAAGTTCCTTTCAAAGTATTGAAGATTGATAAAACTTTCCTGCATCAAGAAGATTCCGAGTTTAAACGGGATAATATTATGATGAAACATGTTATTGGAATGGCATCAGAACTGGATATGGAATGTATTGCTGAGGGTGTGGAAACACTGGAAAATATAAAATTGCTGAAAGACAATAAGTGTTATTTGGCACAGGGATTTTTATTTGACCGTCCTTTGCCGAAAGTGGAATTTGAAAAGCGATTAGATGGATTTCGATACTGTACATAAGGAAAAAGCCATGGTTTCATGGCTTTTTTTCGTGAATGGGTTATTATTAAAATTCTGTGAAAATTTTGCGTTTCAAGTTTACGGGAGAATGATTTTAGTGTTAGAATAAATAGAACTTTTTTGAAAAATTGGAAGAGTTTGTATTTAGGAGACAGGAAGATTGTAAAGTGAGAGAGGGATACGAAGCATGAAGTTAGTTACATTTCTGGTGCCCTGCTATAATTCTCAGGATTATATGCAGAAATGTATTGACAGTATACTGGACACCAGACGGGAGATTGAATGTATTATTATTGATGATGGTTCTACGGATGACACAGGTCGGATTGCGGACCAATATGAAAGAGAGAATCCCCAGCGGGTAAGGGTGGTACATCAGCCGAATGGCGGTCACGGAGCCGGCATTATGGCGGGAATCGAGAGGGCAGAAGGAGTTTTTTTTAAAGTAGTAGATTCTGATGACTGGCTGGACAAAGATTGTTTAGAGGAGTACCTTACCCGACTGGAAGAACTGGTTGAGGAGGATGTACAATTAATTGTTAATGATTATGAATACGATTACAATGGATGTGGAAAAAATACAGTAATTTCCTACCACAATGCTTTTGCATCCAATCAGATTCAGACATGGAAGGAAATGGGTAATTTTTCTGTGAACCAGTATTTAACCATTCATTCCTGTACTTATAGAACCAGCGTTTTGCGGGAATGTGGTATGGATTTACCCAGACATACTTTTTATGAGGATAATCTATACATTTACCTTCCTTTACCCTATGTCCATAAGTTCTATTACATGAACCGGGTATTGTACCATTATTACATTGGCCGGCAAGGGCAGTCCATGGAAGAAGAGAATATGAAATTAAAGTGTGACCATCAGATTCGGGTTTCCAAGTTGGTTTTTTCAGCCTATAATCTTAAGGGAATATACCAGAAGGAACCGAAACTGGGGAAATTGATGCTGCGGGAGAATGTACTGATGCTGTCGGCTGCAACGGTATTTGCCAGATTAAATAAAGACCAGGTTTCGGAAGAAAAAGTGCGGCTGATGTGGCAGGAACTGAAAAAGATAGATGCTTCTACAGCCCGTCTTATTAAGTACCATACTATGGCGTTCTGGGTATGTCTGCCAGGAAAGATGGGGAGACTCTTTGCCATAATCAATTATCACATGGCACATAGAGTACTAAAGTTTAATTAAGAAATAATAGGCAATTGCGAAATTCATGTATTTCAATTGAATAAACATAATTTATATATAAATGAGTGCCTTTGTACCGACCGAAGGGAGGACAACGAAACGAATGTTATATAAATTATGTTTATTGTATTAGAAATATCTTGTTTCGCAATTACATATTAAGAAATAATAGAAAGAGGAGAAGTCATGACAAAGTTAAGTGTAAAGCGCCCGTTTTTGGTGCTGGTAGGTGTAATTATGATTATTGTTTTGGGCATCGTTGCATTTACCAAAATGAAGACCGATTTGCTGCCATCTATTAATATGCCTTATGTTGAGGTAATCACTACATATCCCGGAGCAGCACCAGAAAAAGTGGAAAGTGACATTACAGAGGTGTTGGAAAATGCGCTTGGAACTGTTACCGGAGTGGAAAATGTAATTTCTTCATCAGCAGAGAATTACAGTATTATTTCTCTGGAATTTGCGGACGACATGGATATGGACAGTGCCATGGCGCGGATTTCCCGGGAGATTGACCAGATTACGTTGCCTGAAAATGCGGGAACGCCTATTGTAATGGAGATTTCATCGGATATGATGGCAACTATGTATGTAGGCGTCACAAAAGAAGGGGCGGATATATATGAACTGACAGATTTTGTTGAGGAGAACATTGTTCCTGAATTAAAGCGTCAGGAGGGAGTTGCCTCTATTTCCACAACCGGTTCCGT
Source organism: Lachnospiraceae bacterium (assembly GCA_029098105.1). Taxonomy (GTDB): domain Bacteria; phylum Bacillota; class Clostridia; order Lachnospirales; family Lachnospiraceae; genus NC2004. Next base: position 670 of record JAQXNR010000073.1, on the reverse strand, counting down.
AGAAAAGTCGGTAGAAATCCGTCTGGACCAGGATTTAATTGATGAAGTAAACAATCAGATTCTGGCAAATGTGGATGATTCTCTTGCAGATGCCCAGGAAAAGATTACAGAATCCAGAAAGAAAGTAGAAGAGGGAAAATCTTCTATTAAGAAAAATAAAGATACACTGGAAAAACAGCAGAAGAAACAGTCGGATGAACTGGCCAAGTATACGAAACAGTTAAATCAGGCATTGGCTACCCAGGCTGCCTATGAGGCTCAGGTCAGCAGTCTCAATGCTCAGATTACGGCATTGAAGACGGAAAAAAAGCAATATAAGAAATCGTATGACAGTGTAAATGCCAGTATTCAAGCGATTGCTGCTTCTGCACCGGACAATCCTATGTTGCCACAGAATATAGAAGATGCTTTGTCAGATGAGACGAAACTGGCAACTTTGCAGGCTGCATTAAAGGCGGCGGGGCAGGAGGATGCTGCCCAATCAATGTCAAAGGAGAATTTGCAGACTTTGTCCAACGGTGTCAATGTAAGAATTCCTGAGATTGATACGGAACTTCACAATGACAATACGAAACTGGCAACAGCAAAAGCAGTGTTAAAGCAGGTAAAGGCATCGGTGAAGCAGGCACAATCCAAATATGAAGAAGTAGAATCCGGTAAGATTACGGCT
>JAQXNR010000072.1 GCA_029098105.1 Lachnospiraceae bacterium | reverse complement strand
GATACTTGACATTCTTATATGCCTTTTTCTGCTGGGCTGCAGAACGGATGGTAGAGTAACGGATTGCCGCTACCTTAGAGCCATGACTAATCCATATATTCTTGCCATCGTAAGCCAGTCCGCCAGCGTGAACCTTATCCGGCAAAACCACTGTCGTAAGTAATTTCTTTGTCTTTTTGGACATGATGTACAAAACCGTATTTTCTTCTCCCTTCAAATCATAGGCAGAAAGAATCAGGTAAGAACCCGCAAACGTAACCGCCTGTGGGCACATATTATAACTGTTAAAACCGCCGCAGTTGGTATTGATGGTTCCCGGCATAACATAACTCTTTTTATAATTTACGTTTTTCTTAAACCACTCAACTTGTTTGTATGCGGTGGATTTCTTAAAACTCTTTAAAGAGCGGTAATATTTTGCCTTCTTGCTGGTAGCCGTCACCGTACAGGGTACTACGCTCTTCTTCTCGGAACCACTGGCAATATAGGGAACATTGTCCAGTGTCCGGTATGCTTTCACTACAATATCATAACTGGTTCCAATTACCATTCCGGTCTTAATGTAAGAATAGGTTCCCTGCTTTACATCCGCAACCTGGGAATACGCATCCTCTCCGGTTTTCTTCAGGTAAATCTGATAGCCGGTAACCCCGGTCACTTTTTTCCATGTAATACGCGCCCGCTTACTTCCCGCTTTTAAAGACACCGTAGTGTTCTCCGGTGCTGTACTGTATCGGCTGCTGTCAGAAGCCGTACCGGAAAAGTATTTGTCATTATTATATGCCTGTACTTTGTAATAATAAGTCTTACCCGCTTCCAGATTCTCGTCCTTGAAACTGGTTCCGGTTACCGCATCACAGTAAATGTAATCTGCATCACCGCTCTTTTTGCGGTACACTTCATAGCCGTCGGCTCCTGTCACAGCATTCCAGCTAATGGAAAGTGAGTCCGAACTATATGCAGTACAAGTTAAACCACTAACCTTATCCGGTGCCGTTACGGCGGTAAACGTATCCGTCATACCACTGTATACCGCATTGTCTTTGTTGGTGCCATAAAACGCACGCACCCGGAATTCATAATCACTACCCGGTGTCAGCGCATCCGGATTCAGATTATCAATCTTCACATCATTTCCTGCTATTTTATTACTGGTAGGACCACCCTTAACGTATTTGTCCCACTTGCCAGTAGCCGGATTGAGCATGATGACCTGATATCCAGTGGCACCCTCTACCGCATCCCAGGTCAGGGAAATGGTCGTTGCGGTAGCCGCATACTGGGTTACCTTCTTTATGTCTGCCGGAACTACCTTCAATTCATAATCCGCAGTCAGCACCTTCTCTTCTGCTGTCTTATAAGAAACCGTAATGGTATTTTTCCCTAATTTTGTTCCAATATCCGTAATCGGGTTTCCTCCACAACTAAAGGTACAGTCCTCTACCGGAATTGCCACCTCACTCTTGTCTGCCCGAATTCCGGTCACTGTAATTCCTTGTGTTGTAAACGCAGATTTATAAACCAACTTTTTATCCTGCACCTTGACCTTAATGCCAGTCAGTTCTCCTTCGGCAGCTTCACCCGAGGCATCTCCTGATGCATCTCCTGATGCATCTCCACTAGCATCCCCCGATGCATCCCCCGAAACTACCGACTGTTCTCCCGCCGCTACCGCGCGCAGAGTTCCTCCCAGAAGAGACAACCCCTCTGCTGACTGCTCCAGGCAGAACACTGCCAGTAAAAGCCACGCTAGCACTTTATAACATCTCTTTTTCATAATATAACACTCCTTTGTATCTTCTTTTCTCTATATTCATCCTCAGAGTATACCCTTACTATGTGAAATTCTCGTGAAGTCCACCCATTTTTCTATATTTCATTTTTAAGTATATATTTAATAAAAACCAGATGTTTCTGTTATAACTCATACCATCCCTGTGTTATACTACCCCCAAATAAAAAAATTTAGGAGTCAAGACTATGAAACAAAATTTGAATTGGGCGGTTCTGGGAACCGGCGTAATTGCAAATGAGATGGCGCAGGCATTGCAAAATATGGGAAAACAACTCTATGCAGTGGGAAACCGCACCTATGAAAAGGCGGTGACATTTGCCGAAACTTACAATGTCCCTAAAGTTTACGATGATTTCCGGGAAATGTTTACAGACCCGGAAGTGGATGTCATTTATATTACTACCCCTCACAATACCCACATTGAATTTCTACGCATGGCACTAAAAAATCACAAACATGTTCTCTGCGAAAAATCCATCACTTTAAACAGCGAAGAACTAAACGAAGCGGTTCGCCTCGCCCGGGACAACCAGGTCATTCTGGCAGAAGCAATGACAATCTGGCACATGCCACTGTACAAAAAACTATGGAATATAATAGAAAGCGGAGAATTGGGAAATGTTCAGTTATTACAACTGAATTTTGGAAGTTTCAAAGAATATAACATGGAAAATCGTTTTTTTAACCGCAATCTCGCTGGTGGTGCCCTGCTGGATATCGGTGTTTACGCCTTAAGCCTGACCCGCAGTTTTCTCCGTTCCCAGCCAGATCAGATACTAAGCCAGGTGAAATTTGCCCCCACCGGAGTGGACGAACAGGCCGGAATTCTACTGACCAACCAGCAAGGACAGATGGCGACTCTGACGCTGAGCCTCCACTCCAAGCAGCCCAAGCGGGCAGTCATCAGTTGTGAAAAGGGCTACATCGAAATTCTGGAATATCCCCGCGCCGACAAAGCCGTAATTGTGGATGCCCAGACAGGAGAACGCCGGGAGATTACCGAAGGCAGTACCGCCTGTGCCCTACAATATGAAATGCAGGATATGGAGCAGGCGATTCTCACTGGAAATGCCGAAGAAATGCACCTTGCAGATACCATTGATGTAATGGAGATGATGACCGGACTACGTCAGGAATGGGGACTGGTGTACCCGGAGGAAATGTAGCCAAAAGTCCGATTTATTCCGCTAATATTTCTCCGATTGCTTTTAATATTTTTTCCTGCTCCAACGGCTTTAGGAAATACCCTGCGGGATTCAGGCGCAAAACTGCCAGAATATGTTTTTTGTCCGAGACGGCAGTCAGGAAAACCACCGGGATATCCCGGAATTCCTCCTGTTCCCGCAGCATTTCAAAGGTTTTTCTTCCATCTATTCCCGGCATTTCATAATCGAGCAAAATCAGGTCCGGACGATTTTTTCGTATCTGTTTTACTGCTGTCTCAGCAGAATTGGCAAGGAATACTTTGTATTTTTTTTCCAACATGGATTTGATGCTACGCAGAGCAAAGGCGCTGTCATCCACTACCAAAATGGACTTCTCCACGCTTACCGGCTCCTTTATGGAAGAGGGATTCTGAAACTCTTTGGGAAGTTCCATGTGCAGTTTTTCGCAACATTTTTCCACAAGGCGGTTTTTGCTGACCGGACGCAGGAAACGGGTAAACTGCTCATTTTCAAAATATCCCTGGTAAGCATCGCACTCCTCCTTGTTTCCAATAACAATAACCGGAATTCTGGAATAAGTATTCCAGAGCAAATCAAAAATCTCCGTCTCCGTACCTTCCAGTTCAATGACACTGATGACAACCAGATGGGGCTTGGTAATTTTCAACATTCCCCGAACCAGTTCCACAGATTCCGAACATAACTGTACCTGAAACACATCGTGCAGACAATCATTCAAATTCTGTATTGCCTTATTTATTTTCCCGATTAACAATACTTTTTTCATAAACTTCCTCCTTTTATGCAATCAATCTCTTCCTTGATACCCTCTGCCAGATTGCACACCTGCTCTACATCCAACTGCACCACAGCACTGGACAACTGCTCCATTTGCTCCGCGATTGCTTCCGGGTAATCATACTGCTTTAACTGCTCCATTGTCTGGTCACAGACATCTACATCCAATTCCTCTATCGCCTGCTTCACAAGTTCCAGATATGCCACAATAACCGAATAATCCTCCACAGGTATTCCTTCTCTCGCTTCTTCAGCGCATACCTTCATTTTCTCTTTATAGGAAATCCACCGTTCTAAAAATACCGGCGTCACTCTTTGAATCTCTTCCATCTTGTCTGCCCAGGCAGCCTCCTCCAGAAATTCTGCCATACCATAGAGGGACACTGCACCAACCAGACCGGCACTTCCTTTCATAGTGTGTACCTGAATTCGATATGAGGTCAAACAATTCTCGTCTTTTTTTTCATCCATCAATTCTTGAAAACACATTTCCAGTTTCTCTGCCTGCCCATCAATGGAACGGTAAAAATCACATAACGTATCCCACAACATATCTTCCCCCGGCAAATGCAAACGGGCATAATTCCAATCGATTCCCTCTATCCGGGTAAGTTTTTCCTCCTGCTCTGCCGATGATTTTTCCCGTTCCACCAAATTGCCGGAAACCGGCTCAACCAACTCCGGAGTAAGCAGTTCCTGAATCAGTGCTTCCAGTTTTTCAGGAATCACCGGTTTGGACAAAAAACTGTCAAATCCCTCTGACAAATACATTTCCCGGGCACCGGATATAGCATTTGCCGTCAGTGCAACAATAGGAGTATCTTTACAAATTCCCTCTTCTTTCATCCTATGCAGCGTTTCGATTCCATCCATCTCCGGCATCATATGGTCCAGAAAAATCAAATCATACTGTTTTTCCCGCACCAGTTCCAGACAGTGTTCCCCGCTGTGCGCCTCCTCAATCTGTACTGCCGTTTCCTTCAAAAGACTGCACAGCACTTTACGGTTGGCTGCATTGTCATCCACAACCAAAAGCCGCGCCCGGGGCGCCTGAAATGTAACGGCATGGCTATATTCCACAGCCTGCTGCCGGATTCGTTCCTGCAAATTTCCGATGGGTTCTTTGCTTACCACCTGCTGACGCAGGGTGAAAAAGAACCGGGAGCCATTTCCATATACACTTTCTACCGACAAATGGCTTCCCATTAGTTCCAGTAATTGTGTGGTAATGTTGATTCCCAGACCCGTTCCCTCAATATGCCGGTTTCTCTGTTCCTCAATCCGTTCAAATTCCACAAACAATTTTTGAATATCTTCCTCTTTAATTCCAATCCCCGTATCTTTCACAGAAAAATCCAGCAATACCGAATCTCCTTGTACCGTCCCCTTTACATCCAGTTGAACGCTTCCCTTTTCCGTGTATTTTACCCCGTTATTCAAAAGATTGATCAAAATCTGCCGAATCCGCACCTCATCTCCATATAACCGGGATGGCAGTGAAGAATCTACCGAAACTTGTAGGTCAAGGTTTTTCTCCCGCGCCTTCGTTCCAATCATATTCGCAATGTCGTGTATCACACTGCTAAAATCATATTCCACCGGAACAATTTCCATTTTCCCCGATTCAATCCGGGAAAAATCGAGAATGTCATTAATCAGTGACAACAGACTTTGTCCTGCCGTCTGTATGTCCATCGCATATTCTTTGATTCTAGGATTCTTACTCTCCCGTAAAATCATGGTGTCCATTCCCAGCACCGCATTGATGGGCGTGCGAATCTCGTGGGACATACTGGCGAGAAAACGGTCCTTGGATTCGTTTGCAGCAACCGCCTCTTTTCGGGCTTTCTCTGCTTCCTCCTTCGCCTGGTGCAACTGGGCATTTTTCTTTTCCATATATTCCACTTCATGCTGGAGTAACCGGGCATTTTCCTCCACTTTACGAGAATATCCCCGAGAAACTTTGCGAATATGGACATACAACAAAATACAACTGAACACCGTAGAGGCATAGCGGCTGTATTTACCCATGTCCCCCACTTGAACGGTATACATACGACCAATGTCTATCATTCCTCCAAGTCCCATGGAAAAAAGTGCCACCATTTCCAATTTGATGCTCCTGCTCTTTTCTTCTCTTGGAATCTCACAAAAGGTTTTCCCCACCACAATAACCGTAAGGAAAATGATTCCGTGGGACCAGGCTGCCATCTCCATAAAATCCATGCGATTGGTCAACTGCAACACCAACTGCACAAAAATATTGAGGCAGACAACACCGAGCAGTGCATTCCACCGTCTTTGAAAGGTTCCGGTAAATAGCTTCGCATAATAGAGCACCAGAGGAAAGGGAATGAGCATAAGACAGACAAAAACCAGAATGGAATACAGTGTCTGGTTGCCATAAAAAATACTCAGTGTTTTTGTTTCAATTAAGTAATAAATACAAACAATCACACAGTATATACTTAAATATTCAGTACCCGCCGTCTGCTGTCTGGACACCTTCTGCATCACTGCCAGCAAAGTAAAAATAACACTGGCTATGAGCAAAATCAAACTGCAGGCAATATGCAGCATGTTACTCTTTAGAAGCCGGAGTATCAGGGTATCCCGCTCTCCCGCTACCATCTCTCCAATTTTCGCTGCATAGTTGTCATAGGGAGAAACCATTTCAATGCGTATTCTCCCCTCCTTTAAATTCTGGGGAATATCTATAAAATTCTCAACGCTCCCCGGAGTTTGACCAAAACTACGCTGGTCCTCCATTCCAAACTCATATACCACTTCGCCGTCTATGCTGACCTGCAGACATTTATCCGCAGACAAAAAAGACAGACACCACCCCCGGTAATCTTCGGGGATGGTGTTTTCAATCACTATTGTAGTATTGGCATCGCATTCACCAAAATAAGGCAGACACGCTATCTCCTCTTTCGTTCCATCCGGTTGAACCAGCATCCACCCTTCGTTAAATGCGTATACCTTTCCTGTGGACAATGTCATATCATCCACTTGAAAATGAGTCACTGCGTAAATTACCATAAGACAATTCACCACTAAAGCAACCCAGATTATCTTTTGAAAATACTTCATTCTGCGCTCCCCATAAAGTTTAAAAAGCCGTTTTCATTTTCCTTAATGCCTTCTCTCAATTTAAGGCTCCTACTAAATAAGATGACGAAACTGGCATCCGGGTTCCCAGAATGATTCATTTTATTTTGAAAAATGGTTATCACTTTTATAAAATCACAGTGACAGTAAGACTTCTTCCATCTTCACTGTAAATGGTAATTTTGCCTTTTTGAGAATCGGTAATCGCCTGTGCCACAGACAATCCAATTCCGGACCCCCCTGTCTCAGAATTATGGGAGTCATCCAGACGGTAAAAACGCTCCAGAAGAATATCCAGTTTTCCCTGAGGGACTGCATCGGTCTGGTTCCACACCTGAAGTTGGCTCTTTTTCCCTTTCTTTTTGAGGGAAATACAAATTTCACCATGGGCTGGGGTATACTTACAGTGCCCCTTTCACCGAAGTACTGTTCAGCCGCCTGTATACTGCAAACAGAACACCTCCAACCACCGCCAGTACAAGAACGCTGACGCATACTACCATGATTTTCTTTTTCTTTGATGATTTTCGGATGGAATCCTTCCATTTCATTTTTTCTGCACATCCTTTCTGTTTCTGCAAATATTTGACACTTGCGAAACATAATTACTGAAAACAGTATATCTGCGAAACTTTAAATGAACTTTAAATTTGGGGCACTGATGTGTGAAGGTTTTGTGAAAATAAAAAAAGGATTGGGAACAACATCCGGTTCCTCAATCCTTATAAATATTAGAAAAAAGAGGCGGCGAAAAATCTGCTTTTCTTTACTGAATCACAATCTTCACGTCACCATATTCTGTTTCCAATTGAATCCCTTTCTGCCGACCATGGTCCATTTTGATTACATCACCCTGACGCTCTCCATTAATTTTTACATCTCCATCATCGGTCACGATGTCCAAATCATAATCATTGAGACTGCCATTTAACTGAATGTCCACATCTGAAGATTCCCCTTTCATTACAATCTG
>JAQXNR010000071.1 GCA_029098105.1 Lachnospiraceae bacterium | reverse complement strand
CCCCATCATTTCATTAACATCCAATTTTGCAAGTTTCATCTGTTCTACAAATTCTTCTCCGAAATCAAAACATATGATTTTAACGTGATTTGTTCCTAATTCCACGCATTTGCTTCTTGATATGGTCTTTTGTATATCAATGCACTGGTCATTTTTATCGCATATCAGCATTTTCCTGCGAAACAACTCTGCCTTAAAAGCCCCAAAATTATTATCCGGGGCAATCTCATAAAATATTTCCTTAAATATTCCCCCAACGTGTACGCCTTTTTTATATCCCGATGGACACACCAGAACAATCCGTTCTTCTCCGCATATCCTTGTTATACCTAACCGGTTATCAGACGCATGCAGTAAAAGCCATTCTTTGAGGTTACTAATAATCAGCTCCATAGGAAGCCTCTCATTATGAATACTTTGTATACCTTTCAAAAGCCGGTATTTATGAATCAGGCTAATATACACCTTTATTGACGATACCGCATTGTCATAAACCCCTGTAAAGCTCTTAATGATATTATCAATCTCTATGCGTTGATTTTCTATCAGTTTCCCAGTAATCCTCTGTTCTCTGCGCTCCACACCATATTCCAGAACACCATCGCTTTCAAACAGAACATATATAAGCTGGTTTCCATCATTTTTGATACACCTGATATTCAATTCCAGATATTCTCCATTCACAAAGGAATCTGCCAGTTTAGCAGTACAGCCATCCTCCATGAAAATAACGCCCTTATTCTGCATATTCTGTTTTGCTTCATATTGCTCCGTCATAAATTTATAAGCCTCTTTCATAACGGGTGTAATACTAAGCTGCTGACTTTCTGCGTTCTTTGCCTTAACAACAAATAACTGTGTTTTACTTAAAAGTTCCTTTTCCATAGTGTTTTCCTCTCTTCCTTCATTTTTCCGTGTCATTATAGCTATTCTAACTAGTCCATGTTCGGAATACCTTTTCATTTATTAAAATTATATTTCCAATATTTCACAGTCCACTTTCATGCAGAATCCCAAAAGAAAAAAGCAACCATTACATCCCTTCATGCACTGATTGCCCTATAAACGCTACGACTTTATATTGATTTTCTGGTTATCCATTCCCTGTCCCATAATTCCACGCCAATACGACCAGCCCCTTCAACCGCCTGTTTCGTAAAAGTGCTGTTTGTCAATACCACCGCTTTCTGACACCCCCAATACTCCGCTCCAGCTCTCGCCTCTTCTACCGCATGCCAGCCAACAGTTCCCTCGTACCTTTTACATTGTATGCCGTACTTTACATGATTTTTATGTGCTATAATATCTATTCCGTAATCCCCAGATCCGCTTGTCACTTTTACATTTGCAAATCCGTTTTGGCGTAGCCACTCTGCACACCATCTTTCAAACTCCCATCCATCCATGTTGTCAAAATCTCTCCGCATGAAACGATTTCTTTGTAAGTGCACTGCAGAACATCTGCACAATGCCACAATAATTCCAGTTATACCTAAAGAAATAATAACTCCGGAAATCATATTCTTCCAAATGCAGGCTATGGCAAATTCCTCTGTAACATTGAAAAAATACAATGCTACAATATCCGCCACTACAACGAACATCAGCTTAATCCAACGACTCGTTTTCTTATCCCCCAATAACCGGAAAGGTATATATAATAAATTCAAAAGCAAGGCACCTATTATAAGAATCAGAAAAATTACTTCTATATGCAGTCCCACTCTTTTTCCAAACAAATCGTATAAGTACCAGCAGCATCCGGTGAACATGATCCTTGCTGTCCATGAGTTCTGCAATTTATGAATGACATTATTTCTTTTATCTCCAATCAAAATCTCATACATAGGAATCCCCCTCCTTTTAGGTGGTAGGATTGTAACGCCCGGGCAAATGTGATTCAAGTAGAATTTACAAAATTGCTGTAATTCGTTTCTTCCAATGTAGCCCTAATTCCGGTCTGCATGTCTGCTGATATGTATATCCTTGTTTCAAATTGAAGCCATCACCCCAAACGCAACTTTTGAGTCTTTTGTAGGTGTACTTACAAAAGAAAAGCCGGTGCATCATTTTTCCTAAACTTCTGCACCGGTCACTATCTTACTTACATGGCCGACAAATCATCAGATGCAATTTCCGTTTTATCAACTAGTCCGCTCCCAAGCCGCTTCTTTTTTCCGAAACTGCAATTTCGTAAAACTCTCTTCTTTTTTCTATAAACACCAAAATCAATTATTTCAGAGTATATTTTTCCAAAAATAAAAATCAAATCAAAAATAATGATTTCGTACTTTCCAAATTTTTCAGTACAATTATATTTCCATCCACATTTTTTCAATTGATATAAAAATAAGAATCAGAATATCCTACAAATATCAGAATTTTCCTTTTTCAATCTTCTGTCAGGACAGTTAATGTCATGATATTTTATCAACCAGTTCCCATGAGGTATATTATTATTTCTTGCTTATTTTATGTGACCGTCAGACTACGTTGTTTCATTTCACATCACTAGTCCAAAAAGTGTTCTATAAAAAATGACTCCCAAACGCAACTCAAGGCAGCTACGCTTTTACACGCAACTGCCTTGTATATGAAAGAAAAAAACAAAATGGAAACCTTGTTTTATTCTGGCTTAATAAGCCGCAATGAACAAATGAACTCTCCGCTCTCATAGTCAAACACGTTTCCACCATCGACTATATATTCATGCCTTTGAAGTTTATCATAAACATCTTCCTGCCAGAGCTCTTCTTCTGTCATTTCACACGAATCACATTTCTCGTTCATAAGGCCTGCCCTCCCTAGACTGATTTTCTGATACGTTTCTTTAGGATATCACAGATCCCTTGCGCAGCCTCAAGGTTATCGTTCATCTGCCCATCCATAGGGAAATGTACCTCCGCAATTGTTCTAAAATCCCCATTTGGCGCAACTACATCAAATATACACTTATTTGCGTCCAGCATCTTAGGTACGACTCTTATTCCACCTCTTGCCATCTCTACCACCCCTTTCGAATGTCATCACTCATAAACTCAATCTCTTCTTTCTTGTCTTTTACAAAACTGACTTCTTCCAGCAGTCCTGTAAAGCCATTGGAAAACAGCTCAAACATATCCTTTACGGAATCTTCGCTGATTCCCTCCGTACTTACCCACATATCAACGGAAAACTCCTTTACCGGTGTTCCGTCTTCCTCGGTTACGCTCACATCTTGTCTCAATCGAAATCTTTTCATCTTACTGTACCTCCTTATGATATTCCTGTACTCTGCTATAATACTGTTGGTATGCTTGTTTAACTTTTTCCATTAACCACACGTTGTCTGCCTCATCGGCTCCGGCAAGTAATTTTACGCTTGCAACAATATCTCTGTTACCAATCGTCTTTAACACGCCAAATTCTCTTACACCCTGCGTGCCTCGCAAATTGATTAACATGAAATCTTCCTCACCAAACTGGTTCATTTTGTTCTTCCTCCTGCTATTAAAAAAATTTAATTGCACCAAACCACACCGTTTGAAAATACAGCTCATATGCCGTTTGGACTTTCCTTCGTAATTTATTGTTTTGCTTATCATCTGCATATGCGGAAAACCACATCTCAAGCACGATTACCCGGCTCTCCTTATGAACCAAGACCCACTTCTGCATTTCCCCGGCTCTGGTTCTTTGCTGAATCCATTTAAAAGCCATGTCTCTTACCAATCCCATTTCAAAAATTTTTTAATAAAAACTAATTTCTTATCACAATATGTCCTTTTGCAGGACATACGAAAAAACCTATCCAGCTGCATCCATAACTGAATAGGTCTCTTATTTTAAAATTACTCTCTTTTGTGAGTGCACTTACAAAAAATGCACCCTTATCATCTTTTTATGTTCCAATTTCAAGTTCAATCATCCAATTCAGAGTTTACAAGTCGAATCAGATGCGTAATCCAACTTACAATCTGTTTCTCCAGATAAACCGAACAGCATAAACTAATCAGCACCAATGTAATTACTACCAATACTGTAAATGCCTCCATATCCAAGACCTCCCGACTTCAAATTAAGTCCCCGACCATCCAGCCGGGGACTCTTTCCTACTTACTTCTCTTCTCTGTCTCTTTCTTATCCGGCTCAGCCTTTACGACCTTTGTCGGCTCCGGTTTCTTCTCCGGCTCCTTCTTATCCGCTACAGCTACTTCCACTTCCTTTACCGCTTCCAACTCCGTGCTTGCTACAACAATCTTTTCTCCGTCCAGCTTTGCACCGCCGGAAACAATACCAATCTTAAGGTAGGCTCTCATATCAGATTCTGTAATCACTGCCTGCTCAAACCGGCTACTGATGCAATCATAAACAACCTTACCAGACTCTTCACGGCTTCCGATGCAGACATACAACAGATTCGCCATACCCTCTTCTGTCATGGATTTCCAAGATCCGATGTGGCTATGTACCATCATATTCGTTGTGAAGAAGCCTTCTCTGTCAAGCTCCAGATCTCCACTCTCACCAATCCTAAGACCACAGATCTTCTGTTTTCCAGCATTGATGATATCCTTCAGCTGCTTTGAAGTATACTCCATTACTTCCTTGCCGTTCCAGCACTCCCAGCCTAATTCTCTGTTTCCAAGTACCAACTTGTTTACCACGACATTCATCTTACACATATTGTTTTCCTCCTGCATTTCGCATTTATTATTTTGTTTTGGGCTTTTCTTTTTATGCCCTCCTTACATTTAATACAATAACGCTGAAAAAACTGGGTGTCTGTGGTGGGAATAGCCAAGGATTTAATTATGAAATGTACGAAGTGACGGAAACTATTTGCAGATATGAAAATGGCAGAAGGTGTTCCCCTCTGCCATTCTCTGACTTTCTATTCTGCTATTGTAATCTCATTTCCATCATAAACATATACATTGTCACTTAAGATTTCTTCCGGCTGTACCTGCGTTGCATTGACTTCTTTTACCATGCCCTTTACATACTCCATATCCGGCATCAAATCACATGGAATTAACAGTGTTTCATGAATACTTGATGGAATAATCCACACTTTATCAGCCTTCGTTTCTTTCATATACTGTTTTATAATTTCCTTATGTAGCATTCCTGCCGCACCCTGCAATCTGGAATGATTTGTCAGTATGCTCATTTCAATTTCTCCGTTATCCATGATGATACTTGCTGATTCCTCGTCCATGATTGCTTCAATAACAGAACGCATTGGAATGATTTCAAAATCATCTGCTGTATTATTCATTGCAAGGTTATATAAATCTTCTGCATCCATGCTCCAGAAACTTAAATGATGATTCTGAATTAAAATGGATGCGAAACCATTATCATAATCGGATCCGAGAACTACCATAAACACAATTGCCAAGTCCAGAAATCTTATATGTGGCACCTGCACTAATAACTCTTTGTTCTTCTCGTAATTAATGAGTTTCATTTTTATTTTCGGACTTACCTTTTCCCTGTCCATGAAGAAACTGAAATCAACTGATTCTTTTGGTTTATTTGCTTCGTAGATTGCAAGGATTCTCTTTGCTACTGCAACTGCACCATCTGAAAGATACTCTTCAAAAAAGCCATTCAAATAAATCGTTGGTGATACATTTACTCCTTCCGCTAAAATTGTTAAACCGTCAAGCACTAAACCATTGTTCTTGTTGACTTTCTGAACTCTTACCGTTTTCCCAATTTCTCTTTCTACTGCTTCTCTCACTTCCTCCACGTACTCACTGTACTCTCTCTGATTTTCTGTCTGCATACGCTGCATCCTCCTTAAATAATTTCTGAATAACTGATTTATTCAGTGTTGGAAGGATAACGCTGATTTAGTTGGGTGTCTGTGGTGGGAATAGCCAAGGATTCAGTTGTGGAGTGTACGAAGTGCAAAAAAAGCAGTAATGCCTTATTTTGACACTACTGCTTCATTTTATTATTTCATTGTCCTTATCTAGCCGCGCCCCAGGCTGCATCAAAACTTAACGCCACCTTTTTTTCCTCTGTATCCACACAGTAGATCGGCAGTTCCCGGTCTCCGTAGGTCGCACTGGTAACAACCGCCCCCGTAACCCGGTATGAAACAAATACCAGACATGCAAAAAGAGCCACCGCAAGCACCCGCTTGGGCCGCTTCCAACGTGACTCCTTTTGATCTTCATCCTTTTCTGAAACAATATA
>JAQXNR010000070.1 GCA_029098105.1 Lachnospiraceae bacterium | reverse complement strand
ATCCATATCATAATATTTGCCACCCTGAGGAATAAAATACGAAGGAATACTCACATATTTCTCTGTATAAATGAACCGTCCTCCACTCATAGGGTATATGCCATAAGCCTTTCCCTTTTTGGCAAGGTAAAAGCGAATCTGTCCCTTTGCATCGAACGCACAAGTTGTAATGTCATGTCCCCCAGAGACCAAAAGAATATGTTGCCAACTGTATCCCCCATTTCTCTCCAAAAATTTCAGAAACATGATTTTTCGCAAAGTCAAATGGGCATAATCCTGATTACTACATTTGAGTTTATTCGAACTTATTTCCCGTTGCCGCCTATTATTTATGGAATCTTCATAATTACGGGAACATCGGGTAAGCCAGTCACCATTGCGGTATACAGCGCCAATGCTTCCTGCTTCCCGAATGTTACGCCACAATGCTATTATTTTTTTCCCTGTCACGTTCTTTTCTCCTCACTGTTAATACTATTTCCATTGTATTGTGTAAATGTGAGAGAATTTCCCAATTTTTTCTAAGTTTTTTGTGAGAGAATTTTTTATAGTAAACACTGGAACAAAAAAACTGCCATACAATTGTATGGCAGTTCCACGTTATTTTATGAATGCAATTTATACAAATTCAATAATAACTTCCATTGCAGCATCACCTTTACGCTGTCCAATCTTAACGATACGGGTATAACCACCCTTGCGGTCAGCATACTTTGGTGCATACTCCTCGAATAACTTATCTGTTAAATCAATCTTCTTTGTACCTGCCTTACGTCCAGCAGCCTCTTCCGGAACCTCGGTAACCGGGTACAAAACCTTTAACATCTGTCTTCTTGCGTGAAGTTTGGAAGGCTGATCCTTCTTAATCTCTTTCTGAACAGTGTCGTATACAGTAACTTTCTTACCATCTACAACCTCTTTCACACGCTTGCCATCCTTGTCCTTGCGGGCTACCTTGGCATCTACTGTAACTGTATCAAAGTTATCCTTCTCACGAATTGCCAGAGTAACTAAATGCTCTGCAATCTTACGAATTTCTTTTGCCTTTGCTTCGGTTGTCTTAATTTTTCCTTTGTAGATTAACTGCGTAACCTGGTTACGAAGTAATGCCTTTCTCTGAGAAGAAGTTCTTCCCAACTTTCTATACATTGCCATGAATATATCCTCCTTAAATTATGCATATGCTATGCATCTTCACAGTGCTTACTAATCCTTCAGCCTAAGTGGTGTCATAACGAAATTTCTAATCGTTATCCGTTCTAAAGGACAGACCTAATTCTTTTAACTTCTCGATTACTTCCTCTAAAGACTTACGACCCAGGTTACGAACCTTCATCATGTCTTCGGAAGTCTTGTTGGTTAATTCCTCAACCGTATTGATTCCGGCTCTCTTAAGACAGTTATAAGAACGAACAGACAATTCCAAATCATCAATACTTAACTGAAGATTCTTCTCCTTGCCATCTTCCTCCTGCTCTGCCATAATCTCAGCCTGTTTTGCATTCTCAGACAAATCAATAAATAAGTTCAAATGCTCAGACAATACCTTCGCCGCTAAACTTACTGCTTCATCTGGTGCCAGTGTGCCATTGGTAAATACATCCAATGTCAACTTGTCATAGTCAGTTACCTGACCCACACGGGTATTCTCTACAGTTAAGTTCACCCGCTCAATTGGAGTATAAATAGAATCGACTGCAATAGCATCTACAGAGAGCTCATTGTTCTTATTCTTATCTGCTCCAACATAACCTCTACCTTTTGTGATTGTAAGTTCCATATCCAACTTACAATCCGGGCCGCTCAAGTTCGCGATTACCAAATCCGGATTAAGAATCTCGATGTCACTGTCCACGCTGATGTCGCCAGCAGTGACAACACCCTCGCCCTCTTTTTCAATATATGCAATCTTGGGCTCTCCAGTAGAACTGTTATTCTTAATCTCAAGTGACTTAATATTCATTATAATCTCAGTAACGTCTTCCTTTACACCAGGGATTGATGAAAACTCATGTAAAACGCCCTTGATTTTAACAGAACTAACTGCTGCTCCTGGTAAAGAAGAAAGCATAATTCTTCTAAGAGAATTACCAAGTGTAGTACCAAAACCTCTCTCTAAAGGTTCCACTACAAAACGGCCGTATCTCTCATCTTCAGAAATCTCAGCAACCTTAATCTGGGGTGATCTGAATTCAAACTTTTCCGTTTTTCCGTTCTCCATTCCGTTACTACTCATGTTAAACCTCCTTTTTGGTTACCATGAAACATCAATCTCTAAGATTACTTAGAATATAACTCGACAATCAGGGTGTCATTTACAGGAACGTCAATCTGCTCTCTAGTAGGAAGCTCTTTCACCGTACCCTTTAAATTCTCCTGGTCACAATCCAGCCAGTCAACTACTAATCTACCACCAGTAACCTCTAAAATATCTTTATATCTCTGGCATCCTTTGTGTTTCTCTTTGATTTCGATGACATCGCCTGCCTTTACCAGGTAAGAAGGAATATTTACCTGCTTGCCATTTACCAGGACATGCTTGTGGTCTACAATCTGTCTTGCCTCTTTACGAGTTCTTGCAAAACCTAAACGGAATACTACATTGTCCAGTCTGGACTCTAAAATAACCATCAGGTTCGGACCAGTTAATCCTCTCTGACGCTCAGCCATTGCATAATAATTACGGAATGGTTTCTCTAATACGCCATAGATGAATTTGGCTTTCTGCTTCTCACGCAACTGAAGTCCGTACTCACTGACCTTTCTATTGGTTCTGTTTAATTTTCTTCTGGACTTTTTATCAATTCCCAAATAAGTGGGATCCATCTGTAAGGATCTACATCTCTTTAAGACTGGAGTTCTATCTACTGCCATTGATTTCTACCTCCTAATTAGACTCTTCTACGTTTTGGCGGACGACATCCATTATGAGGTACTGGAGTCACGTCCTGAATACTGATTACATCGATTCCACATGCAGAAAGGGCACGGATTGCTGCCTCTCTACCGGAACCAGGTCCCTTTACGAATACATCAACTGTCTTTAAGCCATGCACTAACGCTGCTTTTGCTGCTGTCTCTGCTGCCATCTGTGCAGCATAAGGAGTGGATTTCTTAGAACCCTTGAATCCCAATCCACCAGCACTAGCCCAAGAAAGGGCATTACCTTCTGCATCCGTTAATGTTACAATTGTATTATTGAAAGATGACTGAATGTGTGCCTGTCCACGTTCCAAGTTTTTCTTAACACGTTTCTTCGTCACTTTTTTTGCAACTTTCTTTGCCATTAACAAAACCTCCCTAGGTTAACTACCATTATTTCTTCTTATTTGCTACTGTTCTCTTAGGACCCTTGCGAGTTCTAGCATTTGTCTTAGTCTTCTGTCCACGAACGGGAAGACCCTTTCTATGACGGATTCCTCTGTAACATCCAATCTCCTGAAGACGTTTGATGTTCAGAGCAACCTCACGACGTAAATCACCTTCTACCATCTGGGTCTCGTTAATTACTTCTGCAATTCTCTTGACCTCATCATCCGTCAAATCACGAACGCGGGTATCCGGGTCTACATTGGCTTCTTTTAAAATACGGTTAGAACTGGTTCTTCCAATACCATAAATATAGGTAAGACCAATTTCGATACGCTTCTCTCTCGGTAAATCTACACCTGCAATACGTGCCATTGCGTTAAGCACCTCCATAATCATATTCTTGTTGGTTAAGCAGAAATCCAGCATATCCGCAGTACGGTGAAATGATATATGTGTCTCACTGCTTAAAGTTTCTAATAATTAAAGATTTATTCATTTATAAAAATTAGTGAAAAACTACAACCTGTCCTGGCGTTTCCCACTACAGCCGCTTACAAATAAATAAAAGAATGTACCTATTCGGTAATTCAGTACATACTTTTTGACACACAAAAAGCAAGGTTATTCCTTCATAAATCCAGAATTAACCCTGTCTCTGTTTGTGCTTCGGATTCTCGCAAATAATGCGAATACTGCCTTTTCTCTTGATAACTTTACATTTCTCACAGATAGGCTTTACTGATGCTCTAACCTTCACAGTTATCTCTCCTTTCAAAAAAGTTCGGATTAAATTATACCATTCTACCCTTGAAAATACAAGAAAGAATCTTGTTTTCTCCTACTTTTTTACTATCTGCCCAAAGAATCACCTGTTTTTTGTACAATTATTGGGCATAATCATCACTTTCTGTCCGCCGTAGGTGCTCCGCACCGGAGGGGGACTCTCCTTCTGTCCGCCGTAGGTGCTGTGCACCGGAGGGGGACTCTCCTTCTCTGTCCGCCGTAGGTGCTGTGCACCGGAGGGGGACTTTTCTTTTTTGGGGACAATTACTCCCTTATTTTGCACGCCATACAATACGTCCCTTTGTCAAATCATAAGGAGACATTTCCAGAGTTACCATATCTCCCGGCAAAATCTTAATGTAATTCATTCTCAGTTTTCCACTAATATGTCCTAACACAATGTGTCCATTTTCCAATTCTACTTTGAACATTGCATTGGGCAACTTTTCTACTACTTTACCTTCTACTTCAATAACATCTGCTTTAGACATATTTTTTACCTCCAATATAATTGCTCTTATACGTCTTTCAAATCCTCCGGCAACGACAACAGTTCCGGCTCCCCCTCTGTAATCAGCACAGTATTCTCATAATGTGCGGAGAGCAGACCGTCTGCCGTGACAACTGTCCAGTCATCATCCATCCACCATACATCCTGTGTTCCTTCGTTTACCATTGGCTCGATTGCCAGTGTCATCCCCGGTTGCAACTTAACCCCTCTCTTTAGTGTTGTAAAATTAGGGATTTCCGGATCTTCATGCAAGTGGTTGCCAATTCCATGTCCCACCAAATCCCGAACAACAGAATACCCATGGCTCTCTACATATTTCTGAATCGCCTTGCCAATATCCCGGATATGGTACCCTGGCTTTGCGTACCGGATTCCTTCATAAAAACTCTGACGGGTCACATCAATCAGCCGCTGTGCTGCTTCGCTAATTTCTCCCACCGCCACCGTTCTCGCCGCATCGGAATGGTAGCCCTTATAAATCACACCTGCATCCAGACTGACTATATCTCCGTCCCGCAGGATGTGATTGGCATTGGGAATCCCATGCACCACCTCGTCATTTACAGACACACAGATGGATGCCGGGTATCCCTCATAATTCTTAAAAGAAGGCGTACAACCGTAACTGCGGATAATTTCTTCCCCAATCCGGTCCACCTCCATTGTCGTCATTCCAGGACGAATGGCTTTTTCCAACTCCTGATGAGTAATACAGAGAATCCTTCCAGCCTCCCGCATAAGTTCAATTTCTCTTTGGGATTTTATGGATACCGCCATTCTTACTCACCCAGAATCTTACAGATTGCAGCAAATACATCCTGCATATCAATCGTACCATCCACTTCTGCAATGACACCCTTCTTTGTATAATAATCAATCAAGGGCTGTGTCTGCTCGTGATATACGCTAAGACGCTTCTGAACCGTCTCCGGTTTGTCATCATCTCTGAGAATCAATTCTGCTCCACAGGCATCACATACATTTTCCTTTGCCGGTGCATTATACACTACATGGTATGTAGCACCACAGGATACACATGCCCGTCTTCCACCCATCCGGCGTACGATGTTCTCATCCGGAACTTCTACGTTGATGGCAAAATCAATGTTCTCTCCCAGTTTGGTAAGTGCTGCATCCAATGCTTCTGCCTGGGGAATAGTTCTCGGGAAACCATCTAAAATATAACCTTTTTTGCAATCCTCCTGCTGAATCCGGTCTACTACCAGATCACAGGTCAACTCATCTGGTACCAGCAGTCCCTGGTCCATATATTCTTTTGCCTTTGCTCCCAGTTCTGTACCATTTTTGATGTTTGCACGGAAAATATCTCCAGTGGAAATGTGGGGAATTCCAAACTTCTCTGCAATCATTTTTGCCTGAGTACCCTTACCTGCACCCGGCGCACCTAACATAATTATTTTCATGGGGATGTCCTCCTTATATTATTACTATCTGTCCGCCGTTGGTGCTTCGCACCGGAGGGGGACTTTTCTATTTTTATATACAACAGTAAGCTGTAGCGAATACACTACAGCTTACCATAATCATTAGTCATTTAAAAAAC
>JAQXNR010000069.1 GCA_029098105.1 Lachnospiraceae bacterium | reverse complement strand
GGAGTCCAAGAAAGTTGTAGGACAGGACATTAGTGTACTGCAGGGAATTTATTCTGCTAAATATTTAAAATTAATCAGTGTGCCGGCAAGTATTGCTTCTGCTCTTTCCAGTGCGATTATTCCGGCAATTACAGTAAACATGGTAAAAAAGAATATAAAAGCGGCCAATGAGAAAATTGACAGGGCACTAAAATTTACCATGTTAATTGCACTGCCATGTACGATTGGAATGATGGTTCTGGCGAGACCAATTATGTTGCTCTTTGGACGTTCTACCACATTGATTGTGGCAGTTCACGTTTTAGTTTTTGGTGCTGTCAATGTTATTTTTAATTGTATTTCTACTCTGACCAATGCGATACTTCAGGGATTGAGTAATATGAAGGCACCCATGCTGCACTCCGTTGTGGCACTGGTGATTCACATCGGGGTATGTATATTCTTCTTGGAAAAAGGATATGGCATATATGCTCTACTGATTGGAACAATGGCATTTTCCCTTGTCGTCTGGATTTTGAATGCGATTGCTATATACCGGATTACCGGATACCGAAAATTATTGGGAAGTAAATTATGGAATATTGTGTTGGCATCTCTGGAAATGGGATTTGTCACGTTCTGTATCTACCAGGGATTTTTCCTGTTTCTGGGTGAGGGAACTGAGTTCCCTTGTCTGGCAATCGCTTTGGTAGTTGCTGTGGCAAGTTACCTGTTCTTCCTGTTTTTAGCGAATGCACTGACGGAAGAGGACTATGAGATGATGCCTATGGGTGGCAGAATTCGCAGTCTGGGATTGAAACTGCATCTTATAGAGACACAGGAGCAGCCTTTCGAGGAAGAGTTAGGAGAACTTTATGAGGAAGAAGAACCTAAGCCAAAGAAGCAGTTTATTTTCCGGAAACAGGAGGAAACTACAGATACGATGGATGAGGTGCTTGAATCGGAGGAAAATGAAATTACTCCAGAAGCCCTATCGCTGTTAAAGTCGTTACAGCAGCAGCCATTGACACCAGAAGCGGAACCGCAAGAAGATGGGACAATAGAGCCGATTGATAATCCTGTTTCTATGGGCGAAGAACAGGAAAAACCTACAATGCCAGAAGAACATGCAATGCCACAGGAAGATACAGTGGCGCAAAATGCATCGGAAAATCCGGAGTCTGCAGTTACCGGAGATACGGAGCCAATTAATGTATATGAGATTTTACAAAAATTTCAAAAACAAGAACAGGAGGCTGCAGCACAACTCAGTGAAGTCCAGCAATCTCACGAGTCGACATTGTCTGCAAATGATGATTATGTGAGGGACATTTCATCTGCCGATTACAGCCAGATGTCCCTGGAAGAGATTATTCATGCAGGTCCTATTGAGGAAAAGAGTGACGATATTGAACTGCTCTCTCTGGATGAGACAGAAAAAAATGAATAAATAACGGGAAAAAGGTAACACTGAATACGAGGTGATGATATGAAGCGTATTGGTGTATACCTTTTTTTCATGGCTGCATTGTTATGTCTGGCCTATGGATTTTCTTTTTATATGTATGAAAATAAACAAAAAGAACTGGCAGAGCAGGAAGAACAGGAAGAGGTTGATGTTGGCGGTTCTGATACCGCTGCTTCTGCAACTGCAGGGGGAGATGCCCAGCCGGATTCTGACGGGAAGGAAACTTTTTCTGAAGAGGAAAAGGCACAAGAAACAGGAGCCAGTTCCACCCCTTCTTTTTGGCAGTATGTGATGAAATACGAGAACGAAAAAATTGTTGTATACCAGAAGGATGGGGAGACGGTATATGAGGAGACAGATATTGACAAAAGTCATTTATCTGAGGATGTGTTAAAGCAGTTAAAAGAGGGAATTATGGTTTCTGACGAGGAGGAACTTTACTCCCTGTTGGAATCCTTTAGCAGTTAATTGCGCGCGGCTTTGTGATTGCCCTGTTTACGGTGTTTGAAAGCAACTGTAAACGGGGCATATTTATTTTTGCAGGGAAATTTAGCAGATTCTGAAAATAACCGTTTGTAATGTTGACAGAATGTAGTATAATTAGTAAATGTGAAATTATATACAGTTAGAAAGAAGGCAGTTTTATGTACAGAGACATTGCAAAACTGGTATTATACCGGGATTTAGGAGAGGACAGTATTCTGTTTCGTCTGTCGGATATTTTTGAGGAGTTTGACCGGAAGGAATATGACAAGGCAGCACTGACAACCCGTATTTATGTAGAGATTAAACGGATATTGGACGTTGCAACCAGTTACGGTTTTGATGAGAATTTATGGCACAATTATTTGACTTATATTTTGATTACCAATGAAAATTCCTTTACCCTGACTTGTGAGAAGGTAGGGGCAAATGATGGTACGGTGAACCATTTTGCCAAAAATGATTTTAAGATTTTTAAAAAACTGTTTGAGTTTGATTTTACACCGATTGAGAAAGCGTTGGAAATTGACTGCTTTTCTACGATTTCCAACTATAAGGCAATTCATAAGAAAGAGCGGATGTATAACCGCAATGTGAGTGAAAAAGTGCAGGACATCAGCCGTAAAATCGAAGCGGCGGCTGACGAGGAGGAAGTATTTCAGGTGCTGACCCGGTTTTATAAGGATT
Source organism: Lachnospiraceae bacterium (assembly GCA_029098105.1). GTDB lineage: Bacteria > Bacillota > Clostridia > Lachnospirales > Lachnospiraceae > NC2004. Next base: position 5,980 of record JAQXNR010000069.1, on the reverse strand, counting down.
ATGGGGTTGGCATGTTTGGACTGAACAAAGCATTTCGAATCCGGGAGCACAGCGATGAGGTGGAATTTGTTGCCATCAACAATACGGACAAAGTTATGCTGGAGGATTTAATCGGTTATGAAATCCAGAAAAAGAAACTTGTGGAGAATACCCAGGCGTTTGTGGAAGGGCGGGAGGCGAACAATGTTCTCCTCTTTGGTGACAGTGGTACCGGTAAGTCTACTTCCATTAAGGCGATTATTAACGAGTACTATGACCAGGGACTTCGTATGATTGAAATTTACAAGCATCAGTTCAAGGATTTGTCCACAGTGATTTCCATGATTAAAAACCGTAATTACCGTTTTATTATTTATATGGATGACTTGTCCTTTGAGGAGTTTGAAATTGAGTACAAATTTTTGAAGGCAGTGATTGAGGGTGGTGTAGAAACAAAACCGGACAATGTGCTGATTTACGCTACATCCAACCGACGCCATCTGATTAAGGAGACTTGGAATGACCGGGGAGATATACAGACGGAGAACGGTATGCACAAATCGGATACAATGCAGGAGAAGTTGTCTTTAGTAAACCGATTTGGTGTTACTATCAGTTTCTCCAAACCTTCTCAAAAAGAGTATTTTGAGATTGTGAAGGAGTTAGCAAAACGGTATCCGTCCATTACTTTGAGTGATGAGGAACTGTGTGCCGAAGCAAACAAGTGGGAGTTGAGCCACGGTGGTATTTCCGGACGAACGGCGCAGCAGTTCATCAACTACCTGGCGGGAACCCAGTCCGTACAGTAGAAGGGAGACGGATATGAAGCGATATGACTGTATAATTATTGGTGGTGGCGCGGCAGGTCTGACTGCGGCGATTCAGTTGGGACGGCACAAGCGTTCCGTGTTGTTGATTGAACAGTGCAAGGAACTGGGAAAAAAATTATATGCCACCGGGAATGGAAGGTGTAATTTTACTAATTCCCATTACGATGAACAGACATACCGGGGAGATGGTGCTTTTGCCAATGCGGTATATGAAAAATTTCCCTATGGAAATACGCTGCTGTTTATGCACAGTATTGGTGTTTTACAGCAGGAGAAGGATGGCTATTTTTACCCCTATACGAATCAGGCAAAGACGGTGGTAACTGCATTGATTCAGGCATTGCCGGAGGATTTTGTGGAACTCTGTCTGGACCGGGTGGTAAAAAAGGTAGTACGTACGGAAGAAAAAATATACCATGTTACCACGTCCTATGGAGAGTTTGAGGGAAAGTGCATTCTTCTTGCCTCCGGAGGAAGGGCATCTACTTCCTTCGCACCGGAAGACAAGGCAGGGTATAATTTGGCGGAGCAGTTAGGGCACAATATTACGCCGCTCTACCCGGCACTTTGCGCCCTGCATGGAGAGGCGGCAAAGTCCTATGAATGGAAGGGGATACGCGCCAATGCCTCAGTGCGGCTTTACAAGGATGCGGGATGTGAGGAACCGTTGGGACCGCTGTGTCAGGGAGAACTGCAGTTGACCGATTATGGAATCAGCGGGATTCCAGTCTTTCAGGTAAGTCGTTATGCGGCGGCAGCACTGGGAGAGGGGGAATCGGTGTATGCCCAGATTGATTTTCTGCCAGAATACAGTTACCGGGATTTGGCAGTGCTGTTAAATCAGGCACAGTTTTCTGAAAAAGTGACGATTTTACAGTATTTATGTGGCTATTTGCAGGAGCCGCTTGCCCGGGCGGTAATTGCCGGGAGTTCTTTACAGCCGGAGAATCCTATTACCAGTTGTACCAAAGAGCAGTGGGAAGGGCTGATGCGGTGTGCAAAACAGTTTGTACTTCCGATTACCGGTACTGCGGGCTGGAATCAGGCTCAGGTGACAGCAGGCGGGGTAGAGACCCGACTCATTGACAGCGGGACAATGGAATCCAAAATTTCCTTGGGCTGCTTTTTTGCCGGTGAAGTTCTGGATGTGGATGGTACTTGCGGCGGGTATAATCTGCAATTTGCATTTAGCAGCGCAATGGTAGCGGCACAAGGGATTGAGGCAAGACTGGAGAAAATGAAATGATTCGAATCAATCAGCTAAAACTTAATGTGGGACATTCTAAACGCCAGTTGGAACAACAAATTGAGCAGTGTCTTAGAATTCAGCCGGGGACATACGAGTATGAGATTGTAAAACAATCCATGGACTGTCGTCCAAAACATCCGTTAAAATTGGTATATTCTGTAGATGTCATGCTGCCTTCTAAGGAGTTGGAGCAAAGCATTTTAAAAAAGAACAACAATAATAATGTTATGTCAACTAAAAGAGCGAAGTATGAGCCTGTTTTAAAACATAAAGTTTCTTTAAAAGAGCGGCCGGTTGTGGTGGGAACGGGACCAGCCGGGTTGTTTTGCGGATATGTTCTCGCGTTGAATGGATACCGTCCTATATTGTTGGAGCGAGGACAGAATGTAAAACAGCGCAGCCGGGATGTGGAGGCTTACTGGAACAAAGAAACTGCTCTGAAGCCGGATTCCAATGTACAGTTTGGTGAGGGCGGTGCCGGCACCTTTTCTGACGGGAAACTGAATACGGTAGTGAAGGACAAGTATGGAAGGCAACGCTTTATTCTCAACACTTTTGTGGAATGCGGAGCACCAGAGGATATTTTATATCTTGCCAGACCCCATATTGGTACCGATTATTTAAAAAAAGTGGTAACTTCCCTTCGGAACCGAATTGAGCAACTGGGAGGCGAAGTGCGGTTTGGTTCCAAAGTGGAGAATCTGGTGATTTCCGAAAAGGAGTCAGGAATTCCCCGGGTGCAGGCAGTAATTTTGCAGAATGGTGAACGTATTTCTGCCAGCCGGGTTGTTCTGGCAATCGGACATAGTGCCAGAGATACGTTTCAGATGTTGTTTGACAATCAGTTACAGATGGAGCAAAAACCTTTTGCTGTAGGCGTGCGCATGGAGCATCCTCGGGAATTGATTGATGCATTGCAGTATAAGGAACATTACAAGAGTGTACAACTGCCTACTGCCAATTATAAAATGACCCATCAGGCTTCCAATGGAAGAAGTGTGTTTACTTTTTGTATGTGCCCCGGGGGCTATGTGGTGAATGCTTCTTCCGAGATCGGAGGCATGGTAGTCAATGGCATGAGTGATTATGATAGAATGGCAGACAATTCGAATTCAGCCATTGTGGCAAGTGTAACTCCGGCGGATTACGAAGGGAATCACCCTCTGGCAGGGGTGGAATTTCAGAGAAAACTGGAGCGGGCTGCTTTTGCTGCAGGAGGTGGTGAGATTCCTCTGCAGTTGTTTGGAGATTTTTGTCAGGGCAGGGTGAGCAAAGAACTGGGAATGGTACATCCCTGTGAAAAAGGTGGTTACCAATTTGCAGATGTGTCCGGTTGTTTGCCCGAATCGATTTCTTCTGCTATAATAGAAGCAGTTTTGACCTGGAACCGGAAAATGCCTGGCTATGCACGGGAGGATGCTCTGGTTACCGGTGTGGAAAGCCGTACTTCTTCCCCGGTGAAAATTCTTCGGGATGAAGGCTTTGAAAGCAATATTAAGGGGCTGTTCCCCTGTGGAGAGGGAGCTGGATATGCGGGAGGAATTATGTCTGCTGCCATAGATGGATGTAAGGTGGCGGAGGCGATTATGAAGGAGCAAAAAGGTGAATAATATGGATTACAGGGAAGCATTGAAAGAAAAACAGAAAATTGTGGTAAAGGTTGGTTCCTCCACTCTGGTGCATGAGGAGACGGGTAATATTAATTATGACAAATTGGAGCGTCTGGTGCGGATTCTCTGCGACATTAAAAATCAGGGAAAGGATGTTATTTTGGTTTCTTCCGGGGCAATTGGAGTGGGCTTTAAATCTCTTGGTCTTACCAGAAAACCGAAGACGTTGTCTTTAAAGCAGGCATGTGCAGCGGTAGGACAAGGACAGTTGATGATGATTTACCAGAAACTGTTTTCCGAATATCACCAGATGGCGGCGCAGGTACTGCTGACCAAACGGGTGCTGACCAATGACAAGCGGAGAATGAATGTTGTCAACACCTTTAATGAACTGCTACAGTTGGATGTCATTCCCGTAGTCAATGAGAATGACACAGTTTCCACAGCGGAGATTGAGTTTGGAGATAACGACACGCTGTCTGCAGTAGTGGCGAGTCTGGTAGGTGCAGATTTGCTCATTTTGCTGTCAGACATCGATGGATTGTTTACCGATGACCCTCATAGGAATCAGAATGCCCGGTTGATCGATGTAGTGGAGGATTTGACAGAGGAGATTCTTACTATGGCAAAGGACACTAAGACCGAATTGGGAACGGGCGGGATGATTACCAAATTCCATGCGGCGCAGATTGCTAATAGTTCCGGTTGTGACATGGTCATTGCCAACGGAGAGGATGTGTCTGTTTTACAGAGAATTATAGATGGAGACAATGTGGGAACCTTGTTTGTGAGAAATCCGATACGGGATTTTGACATGAAGGAATTTTTAACAGATTAGGAGAGCATTATGACTGAGGAAAAAATTGCAAGAATCAATGAGTTATACCATAAAATGAAAAATCAGGGATTAAGCGAGCAGGAGAAGGAGGAACAGGCGGCTCTGCGCAGGGAATATATTGCTGCCATGAAAGCGGATCTTGCCAATACATTAAACCGGGTCCGGATAGTCAATCCGGATGGTTCCATAGAGGAGTTAAAGAAAAAACATGTTCAGTAAAGACAAAATTCGAGAGCAGATGCAGGCACAGCGAAGACAGATGAGTTCTGAGATGGTAAAAAAAGCCAGTGTGTCCTGTATTTCACAGTTATTTACCCTAAATGAATACCAGGAAGCAAAAACGATTCTTGTTTATGCCTCCACCCGGAATGAGGTGGATACCCGTCCTATTGTAGAGGATGCTCTGGCTCATAACAAAGTAGTTGGAATGCCAGTGTCTTACCAGGAAGGGGCTATGGAATTTTATTCCGTATTTGACTGGTCTGATCTAAAACCGGGACGTTTTGGAATTCTGGAACCGCCAGCGGACATTTTAGTAGAGGCGGAGGATGCCTTGATTCTCGTTCCCGCGGTGGCTTACGACCGGCGGAAAAACCGGATTGGACATGGGGGTGGATATTATGACCGGTATATGCAAAGACATCCGGATTTATACAAAATTGGTCTCGCCTATGAATACCAGATTGTAGATGCCTTTGAACCAGAGGAATACGATGAGCCGGTGGATTTGATTGTGACGGATACCCAGATTATTATATGACATCAGGGTCAAAAGTAGATTTAAGCGAGAGAAAGTGTAATAGAGAAAGGATGAAGAACATGCTGGACAAGATTGGAAAACAGGCGAAAGAGGCGGCGTCTATACTTGGAAAAACGCCTACACAAAAAAAGAACGACGTATTGCAGAAGGTGGCACAGACATTAGTGGACCGGGCAGAGGAAATTCTTGCGGCGAATGAACTGGATGTGGACTATGCTCGAAAAAACGAGATGAAGGAATCGCTGGTGGACCGTTTACACCTTACCCATGAGCGGATTGCGGCTATGGCAGAAGGTGTCCGCCAAGTAGCAGAATTGGAAGACCCCGTCGGAGAGATACTGGGAATGAAGCTTCGCCCCAATGGTCTGAAAATCGGTCAGATGAGGGTTCCGCTGGGGGTAATTGGAATTATTTACGAATCTCGTCCAAATGTAACTGCGGATGCCTTTTCTTTGTGTTTTAAGACAGGAAATGCAGTTATTTTACGGGGTGGTTCCGATGCCATTCATTCCAATCTCTGTATTGGAGACATGATTCGGGATGTTCTCGAGCAGGAAGGACTTCCGGGAGATGCCATTCAGGTTCTGAAAGATACCAGCCGGGAGACGGCAACAGCGTTGATGCGGTTAAATCGATATGTAGATGTTCTGATTCCCCGGGGCGGTGCCGGACTGATTCAGAGCGTGGTGCAGAACGCCACTGTTCCAGTTATTG
>JAQXNR010000068.1 GCA_029098105.1 Lachnospiraceae bacterium | reverse complement strand
TAAAACCACCCCGTACGCTACCCAGTCCCGCTTCTCATAGTGCAACGGGTACATTTTTGTTCTGCCCTCTCCTCCCTGGTAACACCGGGACTCCATTGCCAATGCCAAATCATTGGCGCGGCGGATAGCAGACACAAATAGAGGAATCATAACCGGAACCAGACTTTTCGCTTTCTGCACCAGATTTCCCTCTTCAAAATCCGCACAGCGGGCTGCCTGCGCTTTCATAATCTTGTCCAGTTCCTCTGTCAAAATTGGAATAAACCGCAACGCAATGGACATCATCATAGCAAATTCATGTACTGGAATCTTAAACTTATTCAGAGAACGAAACGCCTTTTCAATTCCATCTGTCAATTCATTCGGCGTAGTTGTAAAAGTCATCAAAGAAGACCCGATTACAAGGTAAACAAGCCGAACTCCCATAAACCCTGCATTGATTACCCCTTCTTTGGAAAGAGTCAAAAACTTCCAATGCCACCATATTGTCTCACCTCTCGTAAAAAACATATTCATCAGGCAGGAAAATACCAGCAGAAAAAATACCACCTTTAATCCCCGGAAAATGTATTTTACAGGAACCTTTGACACCTTAATCATAGTAAACAAAAATATGGTTGCCAGCATATAAGTAAAAATACTTTTTTTCAAAAATAAACTTATGACAAACAGCATTGTGGCAAATAATTTCACTCGCGGATCCAATCGGTGAATAACGGAACCGGAAGGGTAATATTGTCCTATTGTAATATCTCTAATCATGTTATTTCCTCAATTCTGTCTCCTGTTAAAACCAGTTTTTTATAACATCCACCGCATCCTCTTCCTGAATCAGGTATGGGTAAGCAGGAAATCCCTTTTCCTGCAAATGGTGCATCAAATCCGATACCTTTGGGACTGCCAGCCCCATCTGGGAAAGTTCCTGACTATGGGCAAACACCCTCGCCGGTACATCATTATATACAATGGCACCATCGTTTACCACAATGACACGGTCCACATATTTCGCAATATCCTCCATACTGTGGGACACCAGAATTACTGTAATTCCCTGTTCCTGACAAATTCGCTGAATCTGCCCCAGAATTTCATCCCGCCCCTTCGGGTCCAATCCCGCTGTGGGCTCATCCAGCACCAGGTAGTCCGGGTCCATTGCCAGCACTCCTGCAATGGCAACCCTGCGCTTTTGTCCACCAGACAACTGAAAGGGCGACATATCGTAACAATCATCAGGCAATCCTACCATTTTGATGGCATCATAACTTTTCTGCTCTATTTTCAATTCTTCCCACCCCAAATTTTTAGGGCCAAAAGCAACATCCTCATACACTGTATTTTCAAACAACTGGTGCTCCGGATACTGAAAACTCAAGCCAACTTTACTTCTAAGTTTCTTTAGGGAAAAATCTTTTGTTGTGATGTCTTCCCCGCAATAATACACCGTACCGGAAGTTGGCTTTAACAACCCATTCAGGTGCTGAATCAATGTGGATTTTCCAGAACCGGTATGCCCTACGATACCCACAAACTCACCCTTGGTAAAAGTCAGATTCACATCCCGGATTGCAGCCTTTTCATATAGCGTTCCCGGATTGTAAATATAATTTACATGGTCGAGAATCAATGAGGACTGTCCCACCAATTCTGCTGGTGCCGGCGCCTCATACCGCTTCGGTTTTGCCACTCCTTTTTCCGAAGATTTCTGACGCTGCCGCAGTACATCTTTGTCCAATTTCCACTCCTTGGCCAACTGCTCCAGTTCTGCCACCAGTTCTTCCTCCCGCAACACAGAAGCATTCACCGGTATTCCTGCCATCCGCAGTTCATGGGCAATTCTGGTAGCAAAAGGAACCTCCAACCCTATCTTTGTCAATTCCTCCACATGAGAAAACACTTCTACTGGTGTTCCGCATAATTTCACCTCACCGTGATCCATTACCACAACCCGGTCTGCTTCGATTGTTTCGTCCATATTGTGGGTAATCAGCAAAATCGTAATGTTTTTCTCCCGGTTCAGTCGTCTTACTGTGTCAATCACATCTTTTCTTCCTCCCGGGTCTAACATTGCCGTCGGTTCATCCAGCACAATGCACTCCGGTTCCATCGCCATAATCCCGGCAATCGCCACCCGCTGCTTCTGCCCTCCAGACAATTTATTGGGTGAGTCCTTTCGACGGTGCCACATGTGGACAGACTTCAGTGCCTGCTCCACCCGCTCCCGTATTTTTCCTGTGGGTACTCCCAGATTCTCTGGTCCAAATGCCACGTCCTCATCCACTACTGTAGCAATAATCTGATTGTCCGGATTCTGAAAAACCATTCCCGCCTTCTGGCGAATCTCATACAATTTAGACAAATCACTGGTATCCTTGCCATCCACATACATGCTTCCCTCACCCGGTGAAAAAATAGCGTTGACATGTTTGGCAAAGGTGGACTTTCCGGAACCATTGTGTCCCAAAATTGCCACGAATTCTCCCTTTTTAATATGGAGATTCACATGGTTTAATGCCGTCTCAATTTCCAGAACATTCCCTTCTGCATCCCGTCGAATATATTCAAATGTAATGTCTTCTGCTCTAATCATTTCCGTCCCTATCTCAATCATTCATTTCCAGGCATTCCCGAAACAACGCTTCCTGTCAGATGCCAATGTCTTTTACTTCCAGCATATTATGACACTTTTTTTCTGGTTTGTCCACCGCAAAGACTGGGATTTCGCGATTTTTACAAACTTCTCTTACACCTGTCAAAACAAAAAGACCGCACATGTTATGCGGTCCATTTCCTGCTCGATTTCTCAATCATACCTTCTCCTCTACTGTAAAAGCATCCCCAATTCGATAGAGTATTTGTTTCGATACAAAATAAATATCATAACTGCCACAGTCCAATTCACAAACCTGTATCGGAATGGAATAGACATTTTCCGCAAGTTTTTCCTTTTCCCGGATGCGCTCCACAATATTTACCCCATACACTTTATTCCCGCCCCGGAAATAGAGTGCTGTAATTTCATGGTCTGCTCCCTTCACATAGAGCACTCCTTCATCAAAAGAAAACTGTTCATAGCCAAAATATTCTTTCGCCTGTTTCAAATCTACTTCATTTTCTTCTAATTCCAAAATAGGAATGGTATTACCCACCATATATTCTCCCTCTTCTTTTTTCCAGTTTTCCAACACATCCGCTCTGGGAGCAAAGGGATAGGCGCTAAAAAATCCCGGCTTTACCAAATAGGAGTTAATCACCTCCCCTGTCTCATAATTCAACTCTTCAATCAACCCCTTCGCCCCTTCTATGGGTTTCAAAAGATTAGCCGACATGTGAAACAGACGGTTACACCGCTCCTGCAAAATAGCATTACTGCGAATTGTAGATTTGGGCAAAGGCACCGTTCTTACCATAGTAACCCGCTTTTCCTCCTCATAAATATCAAAAACCGTCACATAGGCAGCATGCTGCTGATATAACCACTTTATGTCACCCTCTGGTTGTAGCAGTTTTCCTTTCATCTCAGTTTTTTCCCAGAAGTCAGGGTTAGACAGAATCCATTTCAGTTCAAAAGTTTCCCAATCCACTTTCACAACTGCATTTTCGGAACTTCCGGAAAAACTGCTGCTTCCCATAATATAGTTCCCTCCAGGTTCCATCTCCTTCGCACAGTGATGGATTCCATTCGGTGTAAAATATGTCTTTGATACTCCACCTAAATAATCCATATCATAATATTTGCCACCCTGAGGAATAAAATACGAAGGAATACTCACATATTTCTCTGTATAAATGAACCGTCCTCCACTCATAGGGTATATACCATAAGCCTTTCCCTTTTTGGCAAGGTAAAAGCGAATCTGTCCCTTTGCATCGAACGCACAAGTTGTAATGTCATGTCCCCCAGAGACCAAAAGAAAAGGAAAGGCGGAAATATCTGATTTTTTCCTCACACTGACTTCACCTCTCAATTCTTCTGGAAGGGGCTCTGTCTGAATCACAATCCATCTTCGTTTGCGCACCTTCCACGTCTCGTCCAACAACTCCAGTTGAATCAGGTTTTTTTTCCCCGGATACAATCCAAATACTGCCACCCTGTTGTTTTTACAAAAACTACTTTCTCCATTAAAATCACATTCTCTACATGTTCCTGCTACCCGGTAACGGACTTTTCCTGGCATTGGTGTAGAAAACAACAATAATGCCGTCAACGGAGACTTATTATAGGGATTTACAATTACCAGCATATGTTGCCAACTGTATCCCCCATTTCTCTCCAAAAATTTCAGAAACATGATTTTTCGCAAAGTCAAATGGGCATAATCCTGATTACTACATTTGAGT
>JAQXNR010000067.1 GCA_029098105.1 Lachnospiraceae bacterium | reverse complement strand
TCCTTACACATCCTTACACATTATTATACATCTAGTGCTGTCCAATAAACATCTCCTGTACTGCCTACCAAGATACGTTTAGGTATTATTTTGCAGATAGCATACATAGATAATTTTACCACAACGCCACTCAAATTTCATCAACTTTAGCAACAAAACCACCAACCCAAAATAAGAAAAGACGGGTGATGACATACGTCAAAGTCCGTCTTTTTCATATATTATTAATCATCTTTCAGTGACTTAAGTAAAACTAGCACCGTAGAATCAAGCAAATTAGCCCTCATCGTTCATCTGACTCAACTTGGCCGCCTGGTCCGCCGCAATCAACGCATCGATAATCTCATCCAGTTCACCACTTAAAATGGCATCCAGCCGATGACTCGTATACTTAATCCGATGGTCTGTACATCTTCCCTGCGGGAAATTGTAGGTACGAATTTTCTCTGCCCGGTCTCCCGTTCCCACCTGGCTCTTTCGTTCTGCTGCCTCCTTGCTCTGCTTCTCCTGCATACGCATATCCAGAATTCGGGAGCGGAGCACCTTCATACCCTTTTCCTTATTCTTAATCTGGGATTTTTCATCCTGACAGGACACCACAATTCCCGTTGGAATATGGGTAATACGCACTGCCGAGTCTGTGGTATTGACACACTGTCCACCATTACCGGAAGCACGGAACACATCAATCCGCACATCGTTCATATCAATATCCACATCCACATCCTCTGCCTCCGGCATAATTGCCACAGTAACTGTGGAGGTGTGGATTCGTCCCTGAGATTCCGTAGCCGGTACGCGCTGTACCCGGTGAACGCCACTTTCATATTTCATCTTGGAATACACACTGTTTCCATTAATCATAAATACAATTTCCTTAAAACCACCAATTCCATTTTCACTGAAGGAAATAGTCTGGGGTTTCCAATGATTTTTAGTAGCATAACTCTGGTACATTCTCGCCAGTTCCGCCGCAAACAGAGCCGCCTCATCGCCACCTGCCCCGGCACGAATCTCCACGAATACATTTTTGTCATCATTCGGGTCTTTTGGCAAAAGCAATACTTTCAAATCCTGCTCCACCTGCTCAATGGCTGCCTTCGCATCGTTCAATTCCTCCTTGAGCATCTGGCGCATTTCCTCGTCCGTTTCCTCCTCCAGCATGGAAAGACTATCCTCTACCGTCTCCTGTGCCTTCTCATATTCTCTGTATTTTTCCACAATCGGAGCCAACTCCGCCTGCTCTTTCATCAACTTCGTATAGCGGTTCGTATCATTCGCCACATCCGGCTGTCCCAGTTCGCCCATAATGACCTCATATCTTCCCACTACATCCTGTAACCTATCTAACACTTCCATTGTAAAAACCTCCGTTATTCTATAACATACTCTTTCCCGGTAGAATTACTCCGAAAATACTTTCTATGCTTTGAAACGTGCTGCTACAACACGGTCTAATCCTGCTAAATCCGCTACAATCCGTACATCTTCATAGCCATAATCCAAACACAGCTGCTTCACGGCTGCCCCCTGCTGGGCACCGATTTCGAAAAACAACTGCCCCTCCTTTTTCAAATATTCTCTTGCTTCTTTTACAATTACACGGTAAAAATACAGACCATCCGCCGTACCATCCAACGCCAGCCGCGGCTCATAATCTTTTACCTCCACTGACAGCGTATCAATCACTGCACTCTCTATATAAGGTGGATTCGACACAATCACATCAAAATATTCCTTTTGTCCTTCCAGGTTAGAAAACAAATCACTTTGCAGCAAGTGAACCATGCCCCCCAACGTCTGATTGTTTCGCTGTGCCACTGCCAGAGCATCCTCCGACACATCTACCGCCCAAACTTCTTCCCATTTTAACACATTGGCAAGGGTTATGGCAATACACCCGGAACCAGTACACATATCCAAAAGACGTCCCGGTGAGATTTTTCTCTTCTGCAGCATTTCCTGCTGCATTGCCTGCTCTACACAGGAAACTAAAACTTCCGTATCCTGTCTGGGAATCAACACCCTATCATCCACATAAAAATCATATCCATAAAAATTCTGCTCATGGGTAATATATTGAACCGGAATTCCCTTCACCCGTTCCTCTATCATCTCCTGAAATACAGTCCATTTTTCTTCATTTTCCGGAGCATCCTCACCATCTTCAATACAATGCATCATAAACTCTAAACGGCTCATGGAAAACACATAGGAAAATAAAATCCATGCATTGGATTTTGCCTCTGCAATTCCCTGCCTTTTCAGTTCTTCTTCGCCCCAGTGAAGCATTTCCTGGTAAGTCATCACATCCAACCCTTTCCTGTTCCTGCAATCATGGCTCGCCGCTAATCCTCAATCTCTCCTTTTCGCATTGCTTCCTGATATGCCTTCCAGTCCATAACCGCTTCCACGGAACGAATTGCCACCTCTGCCATCTCAGCATCCGGCTCTCTTGTTGTCATTTTCTGTACCCATAATCCCGGCTTACTCAATGCATTCACCAATTTGCTGTTACTCTTTCCGGCAAAGCGTATAAACTCATAGGAAATTCCCGCAATAATAGGAATTAGAAGCAGACGAAACAGCAACCGCAAAACTTTGTTGTCCACCCGGATGAACATAAAGAAAAAGATGCTGACAATCATTACAATAATCATGAAACTGGTTCCACAGCGTTTGTGCAGACGGGAGTGCTTTAACACATTCTCCGGCGTCAACGGCTCTCCCTGCTCCAGGCAGTTAATCGTCTTGTGTTCTGCTCCGTGATACATAAATACCCGTTTTATATCTTCCATAAAGGAAATCAAATAAACATATAGAAGAAAAATTGCAATCCGCACTACACCTTCTACCAGCGCAAACAGAAATTCACTCTTTGTAAAATGGCGCAGGTAATTGGTGATGAGGTTTGGCAGCACCATGAACACCAGCAGAGAAAACGCCAGAGAAAAAATAACCGTTCCTGCAATCAATAAATTGTCTGCAGTACTATTCTCCTTTTTTTCCTCCTGTTTCTTTTCCTCTTTTTCCTGGTCCTCCTCGTCATAAAATGTAGAGGAATAGGTGAGTGTTTTTACACCGATTACCATGGATTCTATAAAATTAAAGATTCCCCGGACAATCGGAATCTTATTCAAATGATGTTTCTCACTGAAACTCTCATAATCTGTAACCTGAACCTCAATTTCTCCATCCGGCTTACGCACAGCCGTAGCATATTGGTTCAGATTCTTCATCATAACGCCTTCAATTAACGCCTGACCACCGATTGTTGTACGTTTCATTCTAATTTTCCTTTCTTTCTTCACTACAACGAAAAAACAGGTTGAAGTATTGTAACTTCAACCTGTCATTAGAACTCTTAGTTCTCCTGTGTAACTCCATATTTACGATTGAACTTATCAATACGTCCACGAGCCTGTGCTGCCTTCTGCTGGCCAGTATAGAATGAATGGCACTTAGAGCAGATTTCCACATGAATCTCCGGCTTAGTAGAACCGGTTACGAATGTGTTACCGCAGTTACATGTCACAGTTGCCTGGTAATACTCTGGATGGATTCCTTCTCTCATGATTTTCACCTCTTTAAAAATATTGTCTGATGTCCAAAACGGCGTAAGGCTTCCGACCTTCTCGTCGCTTCTCTCCTTGTCATAAACAGCGTGTCTATTCTATCACAACGCCGCCGCAAATGCAAGAAATTTTTATTATTTTTCCATGACTCGTCCCTTTTCCATATAAATCACTATTACCACTTCTTTGATTCCTTGATTTTTACTTTTTTACTTAACCCTCCATTACGCAACAATTTCGTGTACTTCTTCTTCATACCGGAAGGTACTACAAATACTACATTCTCTGGCGTATTGATGAGTGTATTTTTATGTACTTTTTTTAACTTCCTG
>JAQXNR010000066.1 GCA_029098105.1 Lachnospiraceae bacterium | reverse complement strand
ATGCTGACAGAACCAATGGATTTGGTATAGGCAGTCACCTGAATTCCTAATTCTTTTAAAAGTTTTGCCGCAATGGCACCCGCTGCCACCCGGGCAGTGGTCTCCCTTCCGGAAGAACGTCCACCTCCCCGGTAATCCCGAAAACCATATTTTTGGTCAAATGTATAATCTGCGTGCCCCGGCCGGTAATAAGAGGCAATCTCACTGTAATCCCGGGAACGCTGGTCCTGGTTCCAAACCACCATCGAAATTGGCGTTCCGGTTGTTTTCCCTTCAAATATTCCAGAAAGTATCTCTACTGCATCGCTCTCCTTACGCATCGTGGTATATTTGCTCTGTCCCGGTTTTCTACGGTCTAAATAAATCTGGATGTCCTCCTCTGAAAGCGGTAGCCCTGCCGGGCATCCATCTACGACGACGCCGATTCCTTTCCCGTGGGATTCCCCCCAGGTTGTCACCCGGAATATCGTTCCCCATGTTGAACCTGCCATTTTCCTTCACCTCACTGATTCTTTTTCATTAAAGAATACCATAAAGCAGGGAAAATGGCAACTTCATTCCCTTATATAAAAAAAGCCATACAACAACTTTTACACTGTTGTATGGCATATTTTATTATTTCCCCGTAATACTATTCTAACTTCTACGGCGCACCAATATCACAACGATTCCTAGTACAACAAGAAGCAGCGGGATTCCCACAATACCAATTGCCATTACCATCTTGGAAGCAAACGCAGTAAATACTGCATAACTGTTTGTAATAGAAGGTGCCTTGATGGAAATCTTACTGTCTTCATTCGTCAAATAATTAATTGCGTTACAGTAAAAATTCGTATTGGCATTGGACACCGTATCATCCACATCATCTACACCCATAGAAGAGGAACCACATACTACCATCGTACCTTCCCCATCTTTCGTCTCTACCAACTGGGCAACAGCCAGCGGTCCTGCAACATCCTCCTCTGTCTGGGAAATATCACCGGACTCCGTATCCACCTTGGAATAAGACTCAGAAGAGGTTACCAGCAAACTGGTTACCGTGTAATCCGTCACATCAGAAATCACAGACAAGCCTTTGCTGACCGGAGCCAGAATTTTCATTCTGGAAGAACTGAGAGGATTGGTAATATCATGGGATGCCAAAGTCGGCAGCAAGTTCGTCGGGTACTGTCCTGCATAATAACCGGAACCCGTCTCCAGCAAAATACCCTCCTCTACCTTAACTCCATATGTTGCAAGGAAATCGTTAAGATTATCGTACATCTTGCTCGGTTCCAGAACAACAAGCAGTTTTCCGTCATTGTCCATATATTCCTCAATATCGGCAATCACGTTTTTTCCCAAATCCGTACTGGCCGCATTGATTACCAGCAGTTTACAATCTGTAGGAATTCCTCCAGCTGTCACTATATCCAGAGATTCCACATCATAATTATCCTGTTCCAGCGCCTCCTGTAGGTTACTGCCGAGAGACTGCTCGCCCTGACCTTCCAGTGTATAGATGACAGGCGTATCTTCTGCAATACAGTAATTGATTGCCGCTGTCACCTTGGGCTCCAAATTAATTGATACCACACCATTGACATCGCTATCATAACTGGAAGAAGTGTAGTCAGAACCGCTGATATAGCGGTAACGGTCGCCACATACTACAATCATATCATTTTCTTCTGCGCTCTGTCCTTCGTCCAGGTAATCCTTTGCAAAATTGGGGTACAGTTCCAAATCTTTGTACTCCACACTGATGTTTTTGCTTGCTTTTTCATACTGGGTCAACACATTCTTGTAAACCGAAACCGCAGCACTTTCTTTGTTTAGAAAATAGATGGTAATCTTCTGGTCTTCTGTCAGATTCTCAGCTATTTTCAACGTAGCATCCGACAATGTATATATTTTGGTTGTTGTGCAATCATAACTCCATTCCTTGGAGGAAAGAAACATATTAAGCGCAATTACCACAGCAATTACAATAATGACAGATGTAGTTGTAAAAATTCCATGACGGGTTCTGCGCTGGGAAAGCGTAAGTTCCTTTTCCACTTTCTGGTTCTTTTCTTTCTGCTTTACTTCTTTATTTTCCTGATTCTCAGCCACAATCTTACCCTCCTTTAATTCCAACGTTTTTTCTCAATCGTATAAATTGTCAGGAATAAAAATACTCCAATGAATGACAGGTAATATACAATTGAACTAACATCCAGTAATCCGTCTGTGAAATTATAAAAACGGTCCAGTACAGAAAACCAGTTTACAAACTTTGACAAACCATTTTCAAAAATAGCCGGCTTTACAAAATAAGTTCCTGCAATCGCACCCACTCCAATAATTCCCGCAACTACAGAAGGCAATATCCGTTTCGTGGAAAAATAGAAAACCGCCATGATTACACCTACTATCAAAACGCACAACGCTATACTGTAGCGTGCTCTTCCCGGGAAATTGTCCGCCAGATTATTCATAAAGAAAAACACAAGAATCACTACAATGGAAACAACCGCAGAAACAATCTGATTCTCTGTTAATGACGAAATAAATAATCCCACTGCCATCAGGGAACATCCCAGTAAGAAGTATCCTAAAAATCCGGTAAATACAGTAGCCCATGTAACATCACCATAAAAATGGAGCATAAACGGAAACAACAACATTAAACCGATGGTAATTACATAAAGGGTAACCACTGCCAAATACTTGCCCAATACAATCTTAGTCACACTAATCGGAGCAGTTAGCAGCAATTGGTCTGTCTTCTGCTTTTTCTCCTCTGACCAAAGACGCATGGTAATAATCGGTACCAGTAAAATAAAACCAATACAGGTGCTGGGAAGTACATATCCTGCAAAATCAGCAACTGAATTCACTACACAGTATACGGTAAAATAAATTCCTACCAGTAAAACAAAGCCTGCCATAAATAAATATGCAATCATGGAGGTGAAATAGCCCTGCATTTCTTTCTTATAAATTGCCTTCATTATTCTTCCTCCTTGTCATTGTCTTCCTTATTATCTTCTGCAGTTTCCACAGACTCTGTTTCTTCTACAGTCTCCGTCCCCTCTGCATCCTCTGCTTCCACGTCAACGTCCTCCTCTTTCTGGGGTTTCTCCTCACCAGTCAGTTTTAAGAATACTTCTTCCAGAGAAAGACTCTCACGGGACACCTTGCGCACCGGCATTTTCTTACCAGCAAACAGGTAGAATAAATCGTCATTTCTATCTTCATCCGTAGTCAGTAGCAGATTCACTTCCTGAACGCCATCTTCCGATGCACCGAACTCATAACTCTCTATGTAGTCAATGCTATCCAGTACCTCTCCAATAGATTCCTTGTCTCCCTTAATCTCCATAGCCACATGACTCTGGTTAGAATACTTCCGGGACAGGTTCTCCGGAGTATCCTCTGCCACTACCGTACCATTATTGATGATTATAATATGGTCACATACTTCACTAACCTCAGACAATATATGGGAACTCAGAATAACCGTATGCTCATGGGCAAGGCTGCGAATCAGTTCCCGAATCTCTACCACCTGGCTGGGGTCCAGTCCAACCGTAGGCTCATCAAGAATCAGAATTGGGGGATTGCCCAGCAATGCAGCAGCCAGTCCCACTCTTTGGCGGTATCCCTTAGAAAGTTTGCTAATCATACGCTGTGCCCGGTCTGTAATCTTTGTAATCTTCATGACCCGCTTTACCTCTGCCAGCCGCTCCTTCTTAACTACACCCTTAATTTCTGCCACAAATTTCAAATAGGACAAGACGGTCATATCCATATACAGCGGCGGAATCTCCGGTAAATATCCAATACGGCTCTTCGCCTTCATCGGCTCCGCCATAATGTTATATCCGTCAATCTCTACCGAACCGCTGGTGGCACTGATATAACCAGTAATGATGTTCATCGTGGTCGACTTTCCGGCACCGTTGGGACCTAACAGACCTACAATCTGCCCGTCTTCCACCTTCAGGTTAATCCCTTTGACAGCCTGAAAACTGCCATAGTTCTTAACCAAATCTTCTACTACAATCATAATATCCTCCTGTTCTTATATTGTGATTCCGCTCCTGGTCAAAAGCATACCGGGTTATCGCAATATAATAAAATATCTCAATACAAATCATAATATAGCATATTTGTATACATTCTGTGAACAAAAATTGGAAATTCTTTGTCTAACAAAATCCCAAGCAAAAATCAGTTTTTTCCTTCCAACGCCGGAACTTCTACCCCGCGCATTTCAATAATAGGCACCCCTTTGCCTTCAATGTAATCCCGGTTGATGGTCACTCTTCCAATGCTGTCATCCCGGGGAATCTGGTACATAATATCCAGCATAAATTTTTCAATAATAGCCCGTAGCGCTCTGGCTCCGGTTTTCTTTTCCAGTGCCTGCTCCGCAATCGCCTCCAATGCACTGTCATCAAATTCCAAATCCACCTCATCCAACGCCAGCAGTTTCTGGTACTGTTTCAAAATGGCGTTCTTTGGCTCTTTTAAAATCTGAACCAGAGCATCTTTGTCCAGATGTTTCAAGGTAAAAATAATAGGAAGACGTCCAATAAACTCTGGTATCATTCCAAACTCCCGAAGATCCTCCATCGTGACTTCCCCAAGTAAGTCCTCATCTTCGTCATACTTGTCTTTTAATTCTGCTCCGAATCCCATCGTAGAAGTTTTCAAAAGACGGTTCTTAATAATCTCCTCCAACTCCGGAAAGGCACCGCCACAGATGAACAGAATATTTCGGGTATTTACGGTAGTTAAAGGAACCATTGCGTTCTTGGAACTCGCCCCCACAGGAACCTCCACATCGCTTCCCTCCAATAACTTCAGCAGTCCCTGCTGCACCGATTCTCCACTCACATCCCGGCTGTTTGTATTTCTCTTTTTAGCAATTTTGTCAATCTCATCAATAAATACAATACCCCGCTCTGCCCGCTCTACATCATTGTCCGCTGCTGCCAATAGTTTTGAGATAACACTTTCCACATCGTCTCCAATATACCCCGCTTCGGTCAAAGAAGTGGCGTCTGTAATCGCCAGTGGAACATTCAGCAGACGCGCCAATGTTTTTACCAGATAAGTTTTACCGGAACCTGTCGGTCCAATCATTAACATATTGGATTTATCAATTTCGATGTCATCCATCGTATTCGTAATGACCCGTTTGTAGTGATTGTACACTGCAACGGAAATCACTTTTTTAGCATAGTCCTGACCAATCACATAGTCATCCAGCATTTCCTTAATCTTATGTGGTGCCGGAATATTCTCCATAGTCAGTTCCGGTTCTTGCGCCTTCTGTTTCTCCGCTTTTTTCTTGACCCGCTGAGAATGGGGCATGCCCATATTACTGAAACGGGACATATCAAAATTACTCATATCAATAAACTGCAGACTACCACCGTTGATTCCGTCAAAGGTCTTCTGCATACAATCCTGACACACATAAATATCATTAGGCATGTGAATCAACCGCCCTGCTGTGCTCTCCGGTCTTCGGCACAGGTAACAGTACTTTTCATAATCGTCCTCTTTTTCCTTCTTCTCATCCTGATCCGAAGGTCTATCCGAATGAATGATGTTCCCCTCCTCATCCACTTCATTAAAATTCAAATCGTCAAATTCGTCTGCCATAGTCTTCCTCCTGTTTTATCCTCCTGTATCCCGCTCTGCACTGACACTCCCTGTCAAAACCGCAGGAATCAATAATATTAGTATACCTACCACGCAAATCACTTGTCAAATACATTTTTATGTATGGAAGGCAGGGAATCATTTCCACACTCTGCGCAACCTTCCAATTCCCTGCTGCAATTCCTCCTCAGACAACTGGGCAAACCCCATTAGAAAAGTGGGGTACATGCGAAAAGTGGGAACAATACAAAACCGGGAAAGAGGGTACAACAGAATCCCCTCCTGTCTGGCATGCTCCAACAGTTCTTCTTCTGTCATCTCCCCCGTCCATTCCAGCACTACATAAGAGCCTGCATTGATACTACTCAACCGGACCCGGTCTTTGAATTGTTTTAACTCCCGAATCAATACATCATGTCGCGCTTTATAGCGATTGCGCAAACGGTTCAGGTGCCGCTCAAAGTATCCCTCTTTCATAAACCGGGTCATAATTGCCTGGTCCAGCCGGGACACCGTAGAGGGAAAGGTTTTAAAAATTTCCCGGTAACGTGCCATCAGAGAATCCGGCAAAACCATATAACTCATCCGGACTGCCGGAGACACTACTTTTGAAAAACTTCCCATATAAATGACTTTCTTTCCCTGGTCCATCCCTTGCAATGCGGGAATGGGACGCCCCTGGTAACGAAACTCACTGTCATAGTCATCCTCAATAATATAGCGGTCCGGCTCGTAATTTGCCCAGTTCAGCAGTTTCGTCCTGCGGCTGACCGGCATAACCACTCCCAAAGGGTATTGATGAGAAGGGGTGACATAAGCAATGTTGGCATCGCTTTTCTGCAATTCTTCTACCGACATCCCATGGTCATCCACAGAAATAGGAATCACTTCCCGTTCCAGAGACTGAAAGGTGTAGTAACTTGGCATATACGCTGGATTTTCCATAGCAATCCTGCTGTTTTTCCCCAATAGACGCAGCAACAACATCATCAAATACTGACTTCCCGCTCCAATAATAATGTTGTCTGGCGAACAGGACACTCCACGGTTCTGACGCAGGTAATTCACCAGTTCCTGCCGCAGTCCCATATCTCCCTGGGGTTCACTGCTACGAAATATCGTTCCATCATCATAGTTAATACACTCCCGGGAAAGTTTGCGCCAATAGGTGTCTGGAAAATTCAGGGCATCGGCTCCTGTAGGTGAAAAATCCCAGGGAAATGCTTCCTCCTGCGGCTCCACAGCAGAAACTGGTGGATATGCCACCGGAACCATATTCAGCAGTTCATCAATCTGGCTCACAAAATATCCCCGCTTGGGAAAGGACTCAATATATCCCTCTGCCACCAACTGGGCATAGGCAGTATCCACCGTACTACGGCTTACATTCAAATGCTGTGCCAGTCCTCTGCTGGAAGGAAGTTTTTCGTGACATGCCAGATGTCCATTTCGAATCTCATCCCGGATGTACCGGTAAATCTGCTCATAGTATGGTTTGTTACTATGAGAATCCAAATATATGGTAAGCATACTATCTCCTTTTACGCAAAACGCCTAAGAAACTGAATTGCTCAGAAATCTCAGGCGTCGTTCTGACTATTTATTTTGCCTCGTATTCACTGACCGTAATAGAGGAAATGATTACTTCCTGCTCCGGCATATCATTGTCATCTACAGAAACTTTTGAAATCTCATCCACTACGTCCATTCCTTCATATACCTGTCCAAATACGGTATAACCACCCTGCAACCAAGGGCAACCGCCATTTTCCAAATACATCTTTTTCTGTTCCTCTGTAAAGGTATAGCCCTGGGCTTCGTAATTTTTGAAATCCTCTTCTGTTACCTCTTCCAACTGCGTAATAAAGAACTGGCTTCCATTGCTGGGGTCCATGCCGGAATTGGCATAGCACAGCGAACCGCGAATGACACCTACCTGGTCTGACACTTCATTATAAAAAGGAGTGCCCCATATACTCTCGCCACCCATTCCAGTTCCCTGAGGGTCCCCTCCCTGAATCATAAATTCAGAGATGACCCGGTGAAAGGACAGTCCATCATAATAGCCTTCCTTTGCATGGGTAATAAAGTTCTTTACGCCATAGGGAGCAATCTCTTCAAATAGACGCACCTTAATGTCCCCATAATCTTTTACCGAAATCGTTGCAACTGTGTCTCCCTCCTGAGGAGCTGCTATCTGTTCAAATCCTTCCGGGGCATCCACTTTACTCACCTCAGTCATATCCATAGTAGAACCATCAGAAGCCGCATGACCTGCATCTTCACTCGTAGTTTCCTCTGTCGTTTCTTCTCTAGTCTCCTCTGCCGCATTCTGACCGTCACCTTCTGACGCTGTCTGAGAACTGCTGGAACCGCAGGCGGACAATACACCCAATAGTAATACCAGCAATAATGCTAATATGCTTTTTTTCATTTTCTTACCAACCTTTCTTGTTCTTACTTTATTTGATATTTTAATCGTTTGGAATCAACTCCTATAATCCCCATTGATTTTCACATAGTCATAGGTCATATCGCATCCCCATGCCTTCGCACATGCCTCTCCCTGATTCAGGCAGACATGAATATAAATATCATCTTCTTTGAGAATCTCTGCTGCTTCTGCCTCCGAAAAAGCAACTCCGGCACCACTACGGCATACCGCAATCCGCCCTACATCAGATGCCAGATCCACATCCACTTTGTCAATGTCAAACTGGGCATCGGCATAACCAATAGCACACAGTATTCTTCCCCAGTTGGCATCCTCACCATACATGGCACATTTCAAAAGAGTGGAGCCGATTACACTTTTTGCTACTGCTACCGCAGTATCCAAATCCGGAGCCTTGCTCACACTGCACTCCAGCAATTTCGTAGCACCTTCCCCATCCGATGCCAGCATTTTCGTCATATTGCTCATAACAATATAAAGTGCCTGTTTAAACACCTCATAGTCTGCTCCCTCCGAAACAATCTCCGAGTTTCCTGCAAGACCATTCGCCATCACACTGACCATGTCATTGGTCGAAGTATCTCCGTCAATACTCAGACAGTTATAGGTAATTTTCACCACATCCTGCAGTGCCTTTTCTATCATTGCACTGGAAATGGCTACATCCGAAGTAATAAAATTCAAAGTCGTCGCCATATTGGGATGAATCATACCACTGCCCTTTGCCATTCCTCCCAGACGGCAGGTCTTTCCACCCAGCAGAAACTCTACTGCCACTTCCTTGGGAACCGTATCCGTGGTCATAATAGCATTTGCCGCCTTTGCATGTCCCTCCGGACAAAGACCTTGTGCCAGTCTCTGCATGGAATTTGCAAAAGGCTCCAGTGACATGGGCTGTCCAATCACTCCCGTGGATGCCACAATCACATCCTCCGGCTTCAATCCCAGCGCATCCGCCGCCAGGCGACAGGTTCCCTCAGCAATCTCTACGCCGTTGGCATTACAGGTATTAGCATTCTTGGAATTGGCAACCACTGCCTGTGCCTGCCCGCCATTGGCTTCCAGATTCTGACGGGTTACCAGAATGGGGGCCCCTTTCACCTTATTTGTTGTATACACCGCCGCCGCATTGCATTTGCGCTCGCTGTATACCAGACACAAATCATTTTTATTGGGGTCCGGGTTCAATCCACAGTTCACACCGTTTGCCGTATAACCTGCAGCAGCACAGACCCCTCCTTCTACATAGGAATACCCTTCAAACTTCTCTTTTTTCAAGGAAATCACTCCTCCTTTGCAAACAAGTTATCTCCTACTATACAACTTTTTTCATGGATTGTCACCCATTGTTCTTTATTTCTCAAAAATATCACGAAATTTTAACAGTTATTTGAAATCCAGCCATATAAAATTCTCATCGGAAGTGAGGAAATCGATGTTATAAATAAAGAGAATGTCATCATAACCGCCTTCCTTCAACAGTTCTTCAATGTCATTCCGGTAATATCGCAAGTCCACTACGTCAATCTGGTCATACTGATCTGCCAGAAAGGGAAGCAGGACATGACTGTAGGAATCCTTGAATACCAAAGCCTTCTTCTTCGTACCGGCATTACTCTGAATCTTACAAAAAGCGTGATTCCCGTCAAGGAAATATGTATATTTATCCTTTCCATACAGATTGGACGAAAGGAACAGGGAATTGATGTGGCTTCCATCCTCAAATGTTACCCGGTATTTCCCCAGCACATTATAAAAGGCTTCTATTTTGTCCTTCTTTGCCCAGGACAATGGCGCTTTGGAATACAGGGAACCGTAAAAGGAATCACTGCATATTTCCATATCATAGTCTGACAATTTCATTGTATCCCACTTCATTTCCTCTGCCAGCGCCTGATATCCGTAATAGGCACCCCGCATCGTCCAGTGATGGTCCGTTTTGAAATAAAGGTATTCTTTTTTATGCTCCTGCAATTTCTCTGTGGGATCCACAAAAATAATATCCGAAAACTGTTTCTTCGCTTTTTCCCGGTCTGCATCCGCATCCCCCATCACAATGTCAGCGGGCAGGACATCCGTATACACACTCTGTACATTCGGTGCCAGAACAAACGCCATGCGGTACTGTTCCTTATAGGTATCCACAAAACTTCTCAGGAAACCAAGATTTTGTTCATATGTTTCTTCATCCGGCTGGTAATCCTTTACATACTGTCCCTTTTTGCCAAAATATACGCCACCGGTCCCCTGCCGTTGAAGCAACAGTTCCACATCGGTTTTCAGGGACACCAATCCATCTTTTCCCGCAATCTGGTCTGCCATATATTTCTCAAACTGGTCCATATATTCTCCACTGAGAAGTGACTTCCAGGTAAATTCCGGTTTTTGTGTTAAGTAGCGGTTCTCCATTTCCGAGTAATCCCGGTCCTCCAACAGTACCGTCGCCGTAAAAAAGGAGAGCAGTATCATCACAAACCCAAATACGATTATTTTATTTTTCATGGATTCGACTCCTCCCTAAAAACGAAAATACAAAAATGGATTAAAGGATGCACTTACCAGGTAGGCAATGCAGACAAAAAACAACAGAAACAAAAGAGTCAGTTCTACTCCCATCTGAACAGTATGTTGCTTTTTCAAGGGAACTGCTCCGGACAAATAGTTCCGGTACCAGCGTCTTGGAAGAGGGGTAGCACCCACTACCGCAAGCAACAGCAACACACTGTAAGACACCAGGTAATAAATCGTTTTGTCATTACAAAGAGGCAGTCCATTCAGAAAAAACATCCCCTTCATCGTAGTTGCAAACTCAGAAATGGTCCCGGCAGAAAAAATCGTCCAACTGATGACAACGAGAAACATAGTATAGCAATGTTGTAAAAAGAGGGGCAGTTTTTTCAGACCATTGTAAAGTCCCACTTTCTCCAGCAACAAGAAAAAGCAGAAATACAATCCCCACAAAATAAAGGTCCACTCCGCTCCATGCCAGAATCCGGTGAGAAACCAGACTACAAAAATATTGCGGTATTGGCGGAGTTTTCCTGCCCGATTTCCCCCTAACGGTATGTATACATAATCCCGGAACCAGGAACTTAGAGAAATATGCCATCTGCGCCAGAACTCTGTAATGCTGGTGGCTATGTAAGGGTAGTTGAAGTTCTCCAGAAAATGGAAGCCAAACATCCGTCCCAGTCCAATTGCCATATCCGAGTACCCGGAAAAATCATAATATATCTGAATCGTATATGCCACTGCTGCCAGCCACAACATCAGAACCGACTGTTCCTGCGTGGGCAGAGCATGCACAATCGTATAAAGTTCTCCCACCGTATTGGCAATCAGTACCTTTTTGCCAAGTCCTGTTACAAACCGCCGCGCTCCCTGGGCGAATTCATCTATACTCTCCTGACGGTTTCTCAGTTCCTCCTCCACAGTCTCATAGCGCACAATCGGCCCCGCAATCAACTGTGGAAAAAGGGCTACATAGGTAGCGAGATTCAGCCAGTTTTTCTGTACTGCCACCTTTCCCCAGTAGACATCTACTAAATAGGAAAGAATCTGGAAAGTATAAAATGAAATGCCAATCGGCAATGCCAGATTCAGATTGGGAATCTGCACCAGATGCAAGCGATTTAAATTGTCAATAAAAAAGTCTGTATACTTAAAAACTAAAAGACAGCCCACATGGATGACAATCGCCAGAAGCAATACCCGTTTTGCTCCTTTTTGATTGCCCTTTTTTAGATTGGTATGAATTCCCAGCCCTGAAAAATAGGCAACAAAAGTAGAGCCAATCATTAATAGAATATAGACTGGCTCTCCCCATGCATAAAACAACAGACTGGCAATCAGTAACACTGCATTGCGCATCTTATGTGGAACTATAAAATATGTAAACAATATGATTGGCAAAAATACAAATAGAAATACAACACTACTAAAAACCATTCCGTAAGTTTCCTCAACTTTCCCTGATTACTCTTTTGTCCTTTCCGGCGGACCTTCCCGTTTCATTCAATACTCTACACCATCGCCCCAGGGAAAATCAAGGGAATATCGAAAATGTAACAAAATTTAATATTTTCGTAATTCTTCTTACCCGTCCCAATCCAGTTCCCGCAAATACCGGGAAGGTTTCGCCTCCTTGTTAAAAATCTGCTCCACCGTATACAAGTAGAGATGTGTTTTCGCCCGGGTCATCGCCACATAGAACAACCTGCGTTCCTCCTCCAGTTCCGAATCTTTGATTGCCTTTTTGTACGGTGTCACACCCTCGCACACATCAATTACAAACACTGTCTCAAACTCCAGTCCCTTACTGGAATGCATTGTCGCCAAAAGAACTGCATTCTCTGTTCTTTTTTCCTTTCGCATCTGTCTTAACTGTTCCCCATACTCTTTTATATGGGAAAACCACTCCGGGTAGGAGGCATACTCCTTTGCCGATTCCTGAAGTTGTTCCAGAATATCCATGAAATCTTCGCTCTGAATCCGCCGTTCCCTGCAATACTCCTCAATGAAATCATCATAACCGATTCCTTTCCGGATGAAATTGATTGCCGCATAGGGGGTCATCTTTGCCAGCATACTCACCTGCGCCGCAAAAAGTTCCAGCCGTTCTACCATCCAGTCCCGGTTTGCCACCTTGCATTTCAACCGTTCAAAATCCACCTGAGGTTCATCCAGCAAATCCCGGCTGATATAGCGTTTAGGTCGGTTCATAATAGAAAGAAAATTGCTTCTTGAGGTATCCCCCAACCCCAGCCTTATATATGCAATGATGTTACGACATACCCAGTGTTCATAGAAATTAAAGATTCCATCCTTTATATAAAAGGGAATATTGTATTCCATCAACCGCTCCGTCAGCATTCCCGGCTGCTGGTTGGTACGAAACAGAACCGCCATTTCTGAGTAGGGGATTCCCTTCTGGGTCAGCCTTTGAATCTGGAATATTATATTTAAATGCTCCTCCCTCTGGGTGGCGCATTTTAAAATATGCACAGGTTCTTCCTTCTCCCGGTTTGCCTGCATCTGTTTGTCATAGCGATTGTGGTTATGGGAAATCAAACGCTTCGCCATCTCTACCACATCCTCACTGGAACGGTAATTGGTACTTAAACAAACCTGTTTGGCTTCAGGGTAATCCTTCGTAAAATTCAGCATAATATCGGGTTTTGCCCCACGAAAATGGTAAATGGACTGGTCATCATCCCCCACAATAAACAGGTTATTACGAGGCATTGCCAGCATCCGGACAATCTCATACTGAATCCGGTTAATATCCTGAAACTCATCAATGAGAATATAGGGAAACCGGTTCTGCCACAGTTTGCAGATATCCGGTCGCTCTTTGAGCAACTTCCAGCAATCCGCCTGCATATCATCGAAGTCAATGTAGTTCTCCTGCCGACACCGCTCTACATACCCGGTATAAATGCGCCGGAACACTTCCGTAGAACAACTGGTACTGTAATAATGGGACAATTCCAGAAGTTCCCCCTTCACATGGGAAATTTCTGAAATAACTTCGGAAATAAAATCCGCTTCATCGGACAGTTCCATCTCCTCGCGCTGCAACAATTCCTTAATATACTGGCGTTTCCGCTCCTCCCTGAGAATATTCGCCGCGGTATAGCCATAGGCATGTCTCAATATCTGAAAAAAAATCCTGTGAAACGTGCCGAAAGTAACCCCTTGCACCTTTCGCTCCATCTGTTTTTCAAACCGCTCCTGCATCTCCTTTGCCGCTGCCTTGGTAAAAGTGATGACCAGAATCCCGTTCGGTGCCACTCCCTGCTTCTCTATCAAATACTGAATCCGGCGCGTAATCACAGCCGTCTTGCCCGAACCGGGAGCCGCCAGCACCATAAATGGTCCCTCTGCATGTGTAATTGCCATTTGCTGTTGTGGGTTGTAATTCATATCTGCCTCTGTTCTCTATAGTGTAAACTGCTGCCATGCATCCCGCTCTGGCAGTGCCTGCTGCTGGTAACGCAAAAGGTATGCTTTGAGTTCAGCACAATTGCCCTGTGCTGCCTGTACCAAAAACTCTATATTCTCCCTTGTCGCCAGTCCCAAATCCGTATATATCTGGTAATATTCAAACGCCTCATCGACCAGTTCTGTCAAAAGGAAAAAGGTTTCTGCCATACTTCCATCTGCCTTCTCTCCCACCCGGTTGTGCTGCTGCAAATAGTCAACCAGTGCTTTCTTTCCTTCCGTTTCTAAATAGCAGGAGTGGCGCAGCCGCTCATAAACAAGTCGTACTTTCTGCCTGCGCCGACATCCTTTGTAATATTCTACATCGGTTTCCACCCCTTCATAATCTTCCTCTCCGCCCGCCAGAAACGGGACAAATCCCTGGTCATCCGGTTCCTCAAGATAGCGCAAAAGCCGCTGGTCAAATGCCTCATACCAGCCTTTGCTACCCACTGCCCCCAACTGCAATCCCTCTGCATTCTGCCATAAGGTAAAGGTTGCTGCAGTAAGAACTGCCTCCTCTTCATAAATCCCTGTCTCATCATATACCACAATCCGATTCAGGTGGTCTGTATGCAAAAAAACGTCTTTCCCCAGTTCTTCAAAACTGCGGGGAATCCAAAGTTCCTGTAATCCGCTGCAATGAACAAATGCCCAGTCCTCTATTTTCCTCACAGATTGAGGAAGGTAGAGAACCCGCAGTTGCTCCTCTCCGAAAAATGCTTTTTTTCCTATTGTGGTTACCTTCTCTTCCTTTATGCAGTCCGGCAGTATCACATTTCCCTTCAAACGTTTTGCCTCTGTGATGGTAATCCCTTTTATTCCAATACGATAGTTCACCTGCCCCGCATCCACCAGATTCCAGTCAGCATGCCGCTTTTTATACTCTTCTACGCTCAAGTTCATTCTCCCTTACCTGTTTTATACCGGGTACTACCCTTTTTTCCAAAAAAATAGAAACGGTCCCGCAGAACCGTTTCTCTCCGGAAAACTATGCCAGTTCAAAGTCCGATTTGGGATGCTTGCAAAGCGGACATACCCAATCTGCCGGAAGGTCCTCAAAGGCAACCCCTTCCTTCGCCTCATCGTATACATAGCCACATATTTTACATACCCATACCTTACCCTCACTCTTCACTGCCTGTGGTTTCGGCTTTACATTGGCATGGTAATAGGTGTAAGTCATAGAAGCCGCATCAGACAACATAACGCCATCCGTCACCTTAGCCAGAAACAGTGTATGGCTTCCCAAATCTGTTCTGCTTACAATCTCAGCGGAAAGGTAAGAATTGCATCCCTTTGTAATATAGGGCACCCCATTGGCTGCCAAAGCAGAATCCGAAAAATCTGCAAATTTGTCTGTCTCACGACCGCTCTGGAATCCAAAATGCTGGAACAGAGAAAACTCTGCCGTCTCATCAATCACAGAAATATTGAATACATCCGTCTTCTGCAACATCTGCTCTGTATAATTCTGCTTATTCACCGTAATAGAAATGCAGTTCGGCTCACTGGTCTGCTGAACTGCTGTATTAATAATACACCCATTTGCCTTACTATCATCCTTTGTGGTCAAAACATATAAGCCATAACTCAATTGAAACATTGCTTTTTTGTCCATATCATAACTCCTTTTCTTATATTAAAATGTCGTTCATCACGCTATCTCTATTATATAATTTCTCCTGAAAATTGTCTACCAAAATCTCCCCGTGATTTATGATTCCTCATAAAAACCGTCCTGCCACAATGTATAATCCCGTTCAAACAGTTCATCGCAAATCTGCCCTTTTAAAAGTTCCGGAGAAACTTTCTCCAAAATTTTCCCCTGTACAAATGCCTTGCTCTTGTGACGATACTTCGGCAGATGGTTCCTGGCAAGAATATGGTTTAGTTCCGGACGCCACAGCCAGCGCAACTGAAGAGAAATCTGACATTTGGGACTGGGCTTCGCCTCCCGCATCTGTTCTACAAAAACCTGTCCCTGCTCCATATAAACCTGAAAAATTCCCCACCATTCGGGGACGTGGGATGCCACATGTTTTTCATGGGAACGTCCCACCACAATATAATTGCAGTCGCAGAACCGGTCATAATCCCGTACCTGGCGTTTTAACCGTTCATAAGTATCTGCATCACTCTTAATCTCCAGACCAATTAGTTGTTCCGGTAATACCATAATCAAATCCGCCCGGGAACGTCCCATTACCTTTTCCTCTAATATCCGGTTTTTCCCATAATTGTCGTCCAGGTAATCAAACAATGCTTCCCGTATATCAATATCGTACATGCTTCCTCCTACTGCATAGCAATGTATTGCCCATTTTGATTATAAAAAATTGAAAAAAATGTTGGCTCCTACTACAGTAAGCAAACCTGCCACTGCAATGGAAAGGCTGCTCATGGCACCTTCGATTTCTCCTATCTCTATGGCTTTAGAGGTTCCCATGGCATGGGAAGCCGTTCCGATGGCAATTCCCTTAGCAATGGGTTCCTCAATCCGAAACCACTTTAAAATCGTCTCCGCCATCATGTTGCCAATTACTCCTGTTATTACAATAACCGCCACAGTTATGGTAACATAGCCCCCCATTTCCTCAGAAATGCTCATACCGATTGCAGTTGTAATGGATTTGGGAAGCAATGTTATATACATTTTGTGGTCCAGTTGAAACAACACCGCCAGCGCCAACACACATACGAGACTGGTCAGCACCCCGGAAACAATCCCCAGCATAACCGCCTTCCAGTTTTGTTTCAACAATTCCAACTGTTCATACAGCGGAATTGCCAGACACACCGTTGCCGGCGTCAGAAAATAACTTAAATACCGGGCTCCTTCATAATAACTCTCATAATCCACCGAGCATGCCACCAGTACCAGAATAGTCAGCACGATGGAAATCAGTAGCGGATTAAAAAAAGCAAAATGAAACTTCTTTTTCAACTGTATTCCGATTTCGTAGGTAATCAGGCTAATCATAACTCCAAAGAAAACCGAATTCTCAAAAACCGTACTCATAACTGCTCCTCCCCCTTGTCCAGCCGATTCTCATGCTGCCTGCGATGGCGAATGGAAAACTGGGTAATCCGTCCACACGCTGCCATCACCAGCACGGTAGACACAAAGGTAATTACCAGTACCGGAATGCAGACCGGACGCAATACGGAAAAGGAGGTCATCAAACCAACTCCCGCAGGAATAAACATAAGAGGCATCAATTCAATTAAAAAATTACCCGTTTCGTGAACTGCAGATAGGGGAATCCAATGGAGCATAAGCCCAATGAGCAACAATACCATTCCGTAAATACTCCCCGGAATTGGAAAAGGAAGAACTGCATTCAGCGCTTCCCCCAAAAAAGAAATCAATAGAATAATTCCAAATTGTTTTACATATTTCATAGCAATCGAAAGCCTTTCTTCGTCCTGTAGTCGCCCCCTATTTTACTTTTTTCTTTAAAATTTGTAAATACTTACAAGACATTTTCTAGAAAGCAATAATAATTCCCCCATCATTCGCATAGAGAGAACTGATTCCCCGGGTGGGCAGAACAAGAATCTCTTTAAAATGGTATCTTTCCATCATCTCCTGTTTTACCTGTACTGCCCGACCCTCGCAGTTACAATGGGAAACGACTGCTGTTTTTGCCGAAAAATCACTGCCCAGCAGTCCAATATGGTCAATCATTTTGTGCATGGCTTTTTTCATTCCCCGCGCCTGTCCTAACTGGGCAATCACTCCATCTTCTCCACACATGTAGGGCTTAATGTTCAAAGCAGCCGCAACTACCGCCTTCACTCCGGTGAGGCGTCCATTCTTGCGCAAGGTATCCAGAGATTCCAGCACAAACAATGTATTCATCTCATCCCGGAACGCACTTCCCAACTCCACAATTTCGTCAAAGGATTTTCCCGACAGTGCATATTGCTCCAATTTTTTTGCCAGCAAATACTGCCCTGCTGCCGCAGATTTTGAATCGAAAATATGAACCGAAACTTCCGGATGCTCCTGTTCATACAGTTTCTTTGCCAACTGGGCACTGTTATAAGAACCACTGAGTTTGGCAGAGAGTGTAATGACATATACTTCATCAGCATCAGCGAAATGCTGCATATAAGTCTCCGGCGACGGGCAGGCGGACTTGGGACACTTTTCATACCGGTCTACCCGTTTTAAAAAGTCCAACTGTTCAAAGGTCTCATCATCCACTACCTCATGTCCACCAATATCTATCGTCAACGGCACCGACTCAAAATATGGTTTCTGCAAATCTTCCGGTAATAAATCTGTGCAACTATCCCCCACAATCTTAAACTTCATAATGCTTCCTCCGTATTATATAGTATTAGCATATCCCAAAGGATTACCACTCAAACAGTCCAGAATTTTCCAAAATTTGTGTTAAAGTTCTAATTACTTTTAAACGTAGTTTTCATTACTATATATACTAGCATTATTTTCCATATTTGTAAATACAGTATCATTATCTACTGACAGATTCTTCCGTCGGCAATTTTCACAATCCGGTCTGCCTCCCGGGCTAAATCCACATTATGGGTAATGACAACCAGCGTCTGTTTCAATTTTTCTACTGATTCATTGAGCAATGCCATCACCTCATCTCCATTGGTGCTGTCCAGACTTCCTGTGGGCTCGTCTGCCAGAATCAGAGATGGATGGTTTGCCAGAGCCC
The DNA here is from genome assembly GCA_029098105.1 of Lachnospiraceae bacterium. Lineage (GTDB taxonomy): Bacteria > Bacillota > Clostridia > Lachnospirales > Lachnospiraceae > NC2004. The sequence continues at coordinate 4,669 of JAQXNR010000066.1, read as the reverse complement.
GGGCTTTGGCTACCCGCTGCTGCTGTCCTCCGGAAAGTTGCCCCGGAAGATGGTAACGGCGATTTTTCAATCCTAGCAGTTCAATAATATAATCCACATATTCTTTGTCCGGTTTCTGGTAATCCAGTAAAATTGGCATGGTAATGTTTTCCTCAATATTCAATACCGGAATTAAGTGGTAAGATTGAAATATAAATCCTATTTTCCGTCTCCGAAACACTGCCAGTTGTTCATCCTTATACTGCGTGATGTCTTCTCCATCCACGATGACCCTCCCCACAGTGGGGGTATCCACGCCGCCAATCATGTGGAGCAGTGTGGATTTTCCGGAACCGGAGGGACCTACAATAGCAAGACGCTCTCCCTGCTCAATACTCATGGACACCTTTTTCAATGCCCGTACCTTCGTCTCTCCCTCTCCATATACTTTGCTGACTCCATCCAGTCTCACAATTTCCATATTCTCATCCTTTCTCGCTTTCATCACTATCCTATTATCCGCTATTCTGTTACTCCTCTACCGCCAAATCCGCTACAATGTTTTTATTCAATGCTGCAACCGGAATTGCGGTGGAAATCAGCATGATCAAAACAGTTACAAAAAACACCAGAACTACACCCAGCAACGGAAAGCAAAATTCCAACTCCATAAAAGCAAACTTCATCAGTTTTACAATACCGTAACCAATCAACAGACCAATCACAGTACCGAGAATCGTTGCCACGCCTGCCACAATAATTCCTTCCAGCGCCAAAGTTTTTACAAGACCTTTTTTCGTCATCCCAATGACCCGCATCTGGGCTAACTCCGTCTTTCTTAAATAGATGCTGCTGGCATTATTATTGATGATGTTGATGGTACTAATTGAAAACAGAATCAATGCAATACATCCTAATACCACCTTCATCTTATCTACTCCCTTTTGATTCATTGCCTGGTTTTCGATTTCATCACAGGAAATTTCCGGACCTTCTATACGCTCTTCCTCATAGGTATCTTCATTCCATTCATATTTGCTGAAGGTTTTCATCCGTTCCACTACATTCATGACTGCCATGCTCCCGGCTTCCAAGTCTACACTGATACGGTATCCTTGCTTTTGTTCCGCACTAAGCCCGGTCATTGCAAAAAACTGTTCCTTTTTACAAACTACAATCGGTACTTCTGAAAATCCGGTACCTATAACGTCACCGTCTAGCATCCCCTTTATGACATATTTCTTTACCTTTCCCTGTTTCTGCACAACTGACCGCGCCTTAACATACGCCTCTAATCTGTTTTTATAATCCTCTTCTCCCTGTTCCTTATACTGTTTTTGGAATTCTTTGCGCAGTGCCTGCAAATCCAAAAACGTAATCGTGTCCCCCACTTTATAATTGGTGATGGTAAGTTTGCGGTTCTGTCCTACTCCCAATTTGTAATCATCCTCTTCATCATAATAGTAATTCTGATTAATCAGAAGAATTCCATCTTCCCCCAGTTCATTGTAATCTGCGGTTCCTTCTACCACTGCTTCTTTATAATTTGAAAACTCTTCCTCCTCAATTGCAGCAACCCCAAAACCATAGGCTTCGGTCTGTGCCATTCCCATGGAAGTCAAATCAACGGAATGCGCATCCTTTTTCTTCATCCTGTCAAACAATCCAGCAATCCAACGCCCCTTTGAAGAATAAAGCAGCAGTTCCTTTGTATAGAGTTCTGACATTTTTGTATCTTCCGCCAAATACATCTGAGCTACATAAAGATTTTTTATATCTTTACAAGCTGTCATTTTAGAAAGCCCTTCCAGTTTATTGGCATCAACCTTCCCATACACTGTTTCCTCCGAATTCATGGAATATACCGGACTTTCCAAAATATGCGCATTGTACCTGCCAAATTGCCCAATCTGATTTTGAATATAATCCTGAAGGGAACCGCTGATGCCTAACATGACTAAAAATAAAACAACACTGAGCATAAAGGCAAACATTGTTCCGTAGTATTTTCTGCGGTTTTGCTTCATACTCTTATAAGCATACTCCCCCTCAATACCAAATAGTTTTCCATACAAATGAAATCCGGATTTCCCATTCTTCCAGTTTTTTTCTGCTTTTTCACGCTGCTTTTGCTGCTTTTTTTCTTCCTTTTTCTGAAGCTGTTGCTGCTTTTTGGCGGAACGTTTCCTCTCCTTTTTCAATGGGGTCAACTGCTGATTCATCGCCATAACCGGAGTAATTTTCCCTAACATCTGACATGGCTCAATAGAAGAAAAATACATAGCAAACATAAGGGATACTGTTGTTACCAGCAACGCCACCGGAGAAAAAAAGGTTTCTATAGACACAGACAATTCTTCTAAGACAGTATTCATTACGAGATAACCAAGAAAACTTCCTATTACTGTAGCAGGAATCGCCATGGTCACCGCTTCCAGAACGACAATGCGTTTCAACTGCCGCATGGAACTTCCAATACAGCGCAATGCTCCATAATCCCGTATCTTCTCCAGAACAGAGAGTTTTAACGTATTTTTCGTAACCAGCACAGCAATACTCCCGACCAGAAAGCAGGCAAGAAGTCCCAGCGCAAAAAACACGCTCATCAGACTTCCATCCGCCTGAAAATGGTAAGACGTTGCCAGTTCTTCGTTCAGCACGCCTTCCAATCCCATGTCGTTGCAAATTTTCTCATAATCTTTGCGCATGAAAAAGGGATGAGCAAATTTAACATACAATGCCTTTTCATATACTACCGGGTCTGACGTAGGACTGGGGTATTCCGTATAGGAATGGAACACATAATCTGCAATATTATAGTCCCGTTTCATCTGCTCCGCCTGTCCTTCGGTGGCATTCAAAAATATCGCTTCGTATCCCATGATTTCCCGCATCACCTTCCGCTCATGATGCAGCATGCAAACCAAGGCATCTACCAAAGCAAACATAAAAATGGCGGAAATAATAATTCCCACCATTGTAATTACCGTCCGTCGGCGGTTGTTCTGAAAGTATTTGAATACAATCTGTAAGTATGATTTCATAGCATTCTCTCCTCCCGGGGTGGTTGTCGCAGACTCTTTTTTATTCTGCCAATAAGATTTCTATGAAACTATTTTACCGAATCTATCTTACATTTCCATGAATGGAAATCTTACGATTTTGTAAGATTAGAAATATTCACATAATAGCGACCTTGCATAATCCTGTGCCTCTTTTGGATATTTATAGCTCTTCATTTCTGCTGTCTGACTTGCAAGTTTGCTAAATAATTGTTCGGTAGACAATAATGCTGCCACCATGTCCTCTTTGTTATAATGGGCAAAACACTGTTCTAAATCTACCAGAATTTCCTTCTCCGCCCATCTGTCAAGAAATCTTCCATCATGCCATACATCCACACAATGCTTTGAAACCGAATACATTTCAATCATTTTTAAAAGGTAATTTTTCAAGTATGCATCGATACACATTTTTGCAGACCACAATTCCCCTCTAAGAATCTTTTTCGCTGCCCATACTGTGTGAAAAAAGAAGTCATTTACCATGTTAATAAACTCTGATTCAGGTAAATCCGTATGTACAATCTCGCGAGACACATTTTCTTCCAACAGTTGGGAATATCCTGCTGAATCATACATTACCACATATCCTCTATTCATGACCCAGCCTGCAACATCTTCCTTTATTGCTGCTTCAAACTGAGATGGTGTAAATAGAATCATATCCACATCAAGAGAACCATCATACAATATTCTTCTTTCTTTTCCTCCTCCCAACGTTGGTTCCACAAAAGATATTTTTACCGTTCCAAGTTTTTCCGGGTAATCTCCATACAGCCATCTTTCTGTATTCTCCGTTGCAATAATGACATCCAAATCAGAATACGCATCCGCCTTAACGGTATCTCTGGTCGAAGAACCAATCCTGACAATTGCTTTTATATCCTCATCCTTTCTTGCCAAATCAAGCATTTTCTCTTTTATATCCCTGTATTTGTCCATATTCTATCCTCCATATTTTCATTTCCAATATAATTATAATCGCATGAGCAAAAAAACAGCAACAATAATCCTAATAATAAGCCCGAAATCATGCAAAAGCAAATTATTTTAAGAAAATCTGCTATACTTTTCCACTTGGCTTCCCATAGTGTAGAAAGCCACGTACCCCACAGACGATACCCCAAGCTGGTCAAGAACCACGCTTCAGTACACCATCAGCAGAAAACAGATGTGCCAGAATATCAAGGTTCATCAGCTCAAAGCACCGATAGGTATACTCCCACTGGGAATCACTCATCTTGAAACCTTGTGCCATCATGCCCTTTGCTTTCTGCTCACTTTCTACCATACTGGCAATGACTTTTGCAACTGCAGGTCTCCACTGCTTACCATTACCAATATCCAGATATGGTTCTGCCACAAAATGAACTGTTACACCACGCTCATGACAAAGCTTTGCAAATCCGTACACCTGATTCACTGATAAAAATCTTGTACAGCTAATTACATATACTACATCCCCGTTTTTAAGAACTTCCACCAGTTTGCCTAATCCTCCGGAATGAAAAATATTCTGCATCGGTATCTTCTTGCTTCTGAAAAGCACTCTTGTTGTCTCACCATCCATACTTGACACAAATCCATATATCATCGTTGTCTGCCTCCTTGATTTTTATTTATTGCTG
>JAQXNR010000065.1 GCA_029098105.1 Lachnospiraceae bacterium | reverse complement strand
ATATCAGCTGATATCGTAATCTGTCCGCTTGTGGGAATCTTTATATACTCTAACTTTTTATTATTTGTGTCAAATACATCTAACACACAGGAAGATATTCTTCACTTGTCCTCATTCCAGACATAAATCAAATTCTTCGATACTTCATCAATCTGTGCATCTCCAATCATGTCTGCTGCCTTAGCGGAATTCTCTTTATCCGCCTTTTTGCTGTAATAGAACCGAGTACCAAAAAATCCACCTACACCACAGAGAATCATACAAACAATTACAAATATGGCTTGCAGAAATCCCTTTACAAATACTTTAAAAATCATTTTTCCCATTACTGCTCACCTGCACTCTCTGTCGTTGTTTCTGTCTTGCCATCAAACTCAAACAGAAAATCCTGAAGCAACTGTTTGTTGGCAGGTAAATCCAAGACCAATACATCTCCATCTGTAGTGGAATGTCCATTGCTATAGTATCCTTCTACCGGAATCCGGTACTGGTCAATTTCCGTCGTTCCCATCGTCACAATGTCAGTGGCATAGGCAATAATGTCTCCGTTGCTGATGTCTGTTGTAATATTGGGAAGAACTACATCAATAATATCCATCCATTTTGACATGGGCATCTTTTTCACCTTGTCAAAAATTCCACTCATAACCATGCGCTGACGTTCTGTCCGCCCCTGATCGTTATTCGTTCCCTTAACATTCGCAATCTTACGAACACGGCAGTATCCAAGAGCCTGGGCCCCATTCATTGTATTCCACCCCGGTACCACATTGCGGTTCTTCTTACCGGAAATATAGTTGGTCGTATTTAAGTATTGAGCTTCCTGCTCTGTTAACTCAATCTCTACGCCGCCAACTTCATCTACAATATCCTTAAACGCCTCAAAATCGACTTCTGCGTAGCCATCCAAAGAAATTCCAAAATTCGTTGCTATCGTTTTGTACAAAAGTTCCGGTCCTCCATAGGAATAGGCCGCATTGAACTTATGCTTTCCGTAACCTGGAATGTCCACATCCATATCCCGCATCAGGGAAGTCAATTTCAGTCGGTTATGCTTTTTGTCAATCGTGGCAATCATAACCGTGTCACTTCGACCGTACTTCTCTTTTCCCAACTCGGAACGGGTATCCGAACCCACCAGAAGAATGTTTACGATGTCGTTATCTGTCGTAACCTCAATATCCCCCAAATCCACATCAGACAACTTATTGCCTTTATCCCGGTTCATCAAATCCAGACTGGTGCTCATCTTGCCGGCATAGCAGCCCACAACCGTGCTTAACAACAAGGCAATTACAAATAGTATCTTCTTAACCATGTCTTCGTCCCTTTCTGTAAATATACGAAAAAACCATATATTTTCTATCTTACGTTCATTTTCAGGCGCCGGTTTCGCGACAATGCGTCAAAAAATGACAATCCACCTTACATTCTACCAAAACTACCACATATTTCAAGTTTTTTTTAAAATTGAAATAGTTTCGAAAGAATCGGGAAAATACGGCTGTCATTATTTCTTGGGAGACATCAAATAGGAAATTCCCTCCTTCAGCCCTTTGACCGAAAGCTGGTACATTTTAAACTCCTTGCTCAACACCTCTTCCGATTCCATCCATGCCAGGTAAGTCAGACCTTCATGGCGTTTCGGATTCAGCCATATAATTTTGTTATATTTTGTTTTGAAATAACGGCACCACTCCAGACCGGACATCCCTTTGTTCGGTCCCCGGTAATTTCCGTTGACATCCAGCAACTCCTCCGGTGCCATAGCTGCATCTCCTACTATGATTACTTTATAATCTTTGTCCGTATGCCGGAATACATAATCCAAATCTACCCAGTCCCCGTATTCACACTCTGCTGTTTTATACAGATGGGAATAAATACAGTTGTGAAAATAATAGGTCTTCACATCTTTAAAATGATTCGCCTTGTGAACTGCCTGGAACAGACTGTTACACATCGAACTGAAAGGATACATGGAACCACCACAGTCAAATAGCAGTAACAGTTTTACTGTATTTTTCCGGGGCTTTTGAAACTCCAGTTGCAAATACCCTCCATTGTTACAGGTGGAATCAATCGTACCGTCCAAGTCCAGTTCCGTTTTCGGCACATCCAATTTGGTGGAAAACTGGCGCAGTCTTCGAAACGCCACCTGGAACTGGCGCATACTGAGTACCCGGTCCTCTCTAAAATCCCGGTAACGGCGCTCTCCCGCCACGGAAAAAGCAGTTTTTAAACCGCCCTGTCCACCAACCCGGATACCGCCGGAATTGACACCGGAATGTCCATAAGAAGAACCACCACTCGTTCCAATCCAGTAATTGCCACCATTGTGCTCGCTGTCCTGCTCATTGACACGCTCTTTAAACAGTCGTTTTACCTCGTTGGCATCCTTGGCGGTCTTGTATTCATACATCTCCCGCTGTAACTGGTCTGTCGTCTTATCTCCCTTGTCCAGCCACTTCAAAATCTCCGGAGGAACTTCCTCCTCAGATTTCAGGTTGTAAAAATACTCCTTAAAAGCAATATCATATTTGTCATAATCCGATTCTGTTTTTACAAGAATCATTCGCCCCAGGTAATAGAACTCTGTAAAACTGCCATGACAAAGTCCCCGGTCCAGCGCTTCTATAAACGTAAGCCACTCCGTAGTGGACACGTCCAATCCTTTTGCCTTGAGCAAATAGAAAAAATTCGTAAACAAGGTGTCACCTCTTTTCCTGCCTAAGCGGCACAACCCTTTCTTAATCCAACTGCCGCTCTTTGATTAACTCCAAATCCTCATCCTTTTTCACGAGAACACCGAGGAAAGGAAGTTCCTTGCGAATGCGCTCCGGGTCAATTCCGCCGATTAACAGTGCCTGAATCCAGTCCACCAGTTCCGAGGTGCTGGGCTTTTTGCGCATGTCCCGAAGGCTGCGAATCCAGTAAAAGGTATCCATTGCCTCTTTCAACAGATTGTCCTCCAGATTTTCAAAATGGGCATGTACAATTTCTGCCATCTGCTCTGGCTCCGGGAAAGCAATATAATGGAAAATACAACGGCGCAAAAAGGCATCCGGCAGTTCTTTTTCCGCATTGGAAGTAATGATTACAATTGGGCGTACCTTCGCCTTTACGGTTTCCTTTGTCTCGTGGATATAAAACTCCATCTTGTCCAATTCCCACAACAAATCGTTAGGGAATTCCAAATCTGCCTTGTCAATCTCATCAATCAACAACACAACCTGTTCTTCCTGTTTAAATGCTTCTCCCAATTTACCCAGTTTAATGTAGTGGGCAATATCGTCCACTCCCTCTTCTCCAAACTGGCTGTCATACAGACGCTGAATCGTATCGTAGGTATACAATCCATCCTGTGCCTTTGTGGTAGACTTGATGTTCCAGATGTAAAGAGGCTTATTCAGAGCCTCGGCAACTGCCTCGGCGAGCATCGTCTTACCGGTTCCCGGCTCTCCTTTAATGAGCAGTGGCTTCTGCAATGCAACTGCCACATCCACTGTTTTCATCAACTCCGGGGATGCAATGTACTTCTGGGTTCCTGTAAATGTTGTCTGACTCATAATATTCTCCTGTTCTTTTATTTTTATGAAATGCCGTCCGCAAGGAAAAACCAACGCCGACAGCAAAGCATCCAACTTGTTTCTTCTTAGTATACCAGGCTTCTCGGTTCTCCATCCAGGTATGCCTTTACGCTTTTGCAGATGTCCTCCACCACCCGGGTTCGTGCCTCAATACTGCCCCATGCCACATGGGGAGTTAGAATCAAACGGTCCCGGTTGTTCACCTGCCGCAACGGGCTCTGAATAGGAAGAGGCTCTGTCTCAAAAACATCCAGCCCTGCCGCCGCAATCTCACAATCCTCTATCGCCCGCACCAAATCAGCCTCCACAACAATCGGTCCCCGGGCTACGTTAATCAGCATTGCAGTACGCTTCATCCGGGCAAATGCGTCTTTGTTCATCAGCCCCTTTGTGCGCTCCGTCAGCGGGGTATGAATGGAAATTACATCGGACCAGGCGAGAAGGTCCTCAAACTCCACTCTCTGGTAAGGCACATCGTAAGTATTTCCGCTGGGGGAATAATAAATCACCTTGCATCCAAAAGCAGTGGCAATCTGTGCCACCTTACGCCCGATATTCCCCATGCCAATAATTCCATAACATTTTCCTGCCAGTTCATGGAACTGCCTTGCCACATGAGAAAAAGAAGCACTGGCAGAATAATCCCCATCCTCTACATAGGTCGTATAATAATCCAGTTTTTCATAGAGAGAAAGCAACAGAGCAAAGGTATGTTGTGCCACCACATCGGTGGAATACGCTTTCACATTACTGACCGGAATCTGGTGTTCTCGACAGTAATCGACATCAATATTATTATATCCCGTCGCCGCCTCGCAAATCATTTTGAGATTTTTCGCTCCGGCAAGATTGCTCTCATTCAGAATACACTTGTTTGGCACTACAATATCTGCATCCTGAATCCGTTCCGCTACCAGTTCCTGTGGGGTGGCATCATACAGAGAGACTTCCCCATATTCTCCCAGTGGTTCCCAACTCACATCACGTCCTACAGAATCTGCCTCCAGCACTACGATTTTCATATTCCTTTTCCTCCGGTAAATTCATCCATACTTATTTATGATTTTACCATATAATGCGCAATCTGGCTATGATTTCTTTGCTTTTGCAATGTCCCCGGCAATTTTTAATCCGGCTGGCGTCGTCGCCAGTCCTCCCCCTGCCGTTTCCTTCAGGGATACATCCATTTTTTCCCCTACTTCTCCCATTGCATCGATGACTTCGTCCGGGGGTATCCGGCTTTCGATTCCCGCCATTGCCATATCCGTACAGGAAATCGCATTGACCATTCCCATTTCAAACTCCAAACCCTCTTCCCGGGCAATCCGATAACTATCCGGAATCCGCATATCATCCGGCTGCATTCCTAACAATCCCGCCACAATCGCCCGGTCTGTACCATGTCCCGGCCCCGTCTGGGCAAAGGAACCATGTAACAGAATTTCCGCAAAAATCGGCTTGTCCTTCAGCAGTGTGCGCGCCATCAGTCCAATCCGCACCGCCCCTGCCGTATGGGAACTGCTGGGTCCTACCATAATCGGACCAATTATATTAAACAGACTCATTTTTGACCTCCCTGTATTATTCTCTATCATTTTTTACAAAAAAAGAGATAGCCGGAGTTATTGGCACCCTTGCTATCTCTTGCATTGCTATATTGTTGACAGATTTCAGACTATTCTGAAAGTCTCGCCTGAAGTTTCTTTGTCTCCTCTTCGTATCCCGGACGTCCCAACAGTGCAAACATGTTGCGCTTATAGGACTCTACTCCCGGCTGGTTGAACGGATTCACACCCAATGTATAACCAGACACACCACAGGCAAACTCGAAGAAGTAAATTAATTCTCCCAGGTAGAACTCGTTGATTTCCGGCATTGTTACCATCAGATTCGGAACCCCGCCATCTACATGGGCCAGAACAACACCATTCATCGCACATTTGTTGATGAAATCCACAGTCTTTCCAGACAGGTAATTCAGTCCGTCCGTATCCACTTCCTCTGTTCCCATCGTAATCTCACATTTCGGTGACGCTACGTTGACAACAGTTTCAAAATGGTTCTTGGAACCTTCCTGAATAAACTGTCCCAGAGAATGCAAATCGGTAGTGAAATCGGCGCTGGAAGGGTATAAGCCCTTGCCATCCTTACCCTCAGATTCTCCGTACAACTGTTTCCACCACTCTGACACATAGTGCAGTGCCGGCTCATAGTTACATAAAATCTCAACGCTCTTGCCCTTGCGGAGTAAAATGTTACGAACTGCCGCATACTGCAAAGAATCGTTATTCTCAAAATCATTTTCCAGACATCTCTTTCTGGCGCTGGCTGCACCTTCCATCAACTTATCAATGTCTGCTCCGGAAACAGCAATGGGAAGTAAACCTACTGCAGTCAGAACGGAGAACCGTCCTCCCACATCATCCGGCACAACATAGGAATCATAGCCCTGCTCGTCTGCCAGTTCCTTTAATGCTCCCTTCGCCTTGTCTGTAGTTGCATAAATACGCTTATTTGCTTCTTCTAAACCATACTTGCGAATCAAAATCTCACGGAATACACGGAAAGCAATCGCCGGCTCCGTTGTGGTTCCGGATTTGCTAATCATATTAATGGAAAAATCCCGGTCTCCCACTACTTCAATCAAATGCTGTAAATAAGTAGAACTAATATTGTTACCACAGTAATAAATCTCCGGTGTTTTGCGTCCCGGCTGATTATTATAAAAACTATGTCTCGTTGCCTCAATTACCGCTCTGGCTCCTAAGTAAGAACCGCCAATACCGATTACCAGCAATACCTCAGAATCACTCTGAATCTTCTTTGCTGCTTCTTTAATGCGGGCAAACTCCTCCTTGTCATAATCCACCGGCAAATCAATCCATCCAAGAAAATCATTGCCTGCTCCGGTCTTTGCCACCAACTGCTCTTTCGCGTCACATACCAGTTTTTTCATATATTCTACTTCATGGTCTGCAACTCCGGCGTTTTTGTAAGTAAATGAAACTTGTGCCATCTTACTATCTCTCCTTTTGCTTATTGTTCTGGTAATCCTGAAGCATTACCCTTTCCACAACTTTCCCTAAGAAAAGCCATACTGCTTATATTTTAGCATTGCAGGAATCTTTTGACAATATGTTGTTTTATTTTTTATACAGAATTATTCCCGGTCTTTTCGCAAATACTCATTCTTTTTTACCGCTTTATAAAGAGTCGCATATAACACTTCAATCTCAATCGGTTTGGCGATATGCCCGTTCATTCCTGCATTCAGGGCTTTACTGACATCCTCTGTAAAAGCATTTGCCGTAATGGCAAATATAGGAATCGTCCGGGCTTCGGGATGCGCAGAACTGCGGATTGCCTGAGTCGCTTCGTATCCATCCATCTCCGGCATCTGTATATCCATCAAAATCGCCTCATAGGTACCCGGTTCCGACTGCAAAAACAGTTCCAGTACCTCTTTTCCATTCACAGCATGAACGACCTGAACATTTACCATTTGCAGCAATTCCGTTGTAATCTCTGCATTCAGCTGGGTATCCTCCGCCAATAAAACTCGCTTGCCCCCAAAATCATAATGCCCTTTTGCCGGTCCGCTCTTAATACATTTTTCCCGGTATAACTTAGTGAGCAAGTTAAAAATGGTAGATTGGAATACCGGTTTTGTCAAAATCAAATCGGCTCCCGCAGCAGTCGCCTCCTGCTGAATCTCTTCCACGTTGCAGGCAGACGCAATCACAATCGTAGTATCCTCGGAAAACAATTCCCTAATTTTTTTAGATACGACCGCCCCAGTCACATCAGAAAGTTTCCAATCTACAAAACAGATGTCAAACCTGCCCTGCTTTTCCTTTGTTTCTTCCAGAATATCCATGGCCATTTCTCCGCTCCGGGCAATCGTATAAGCCATACCGATGCGGTCCAGCAAAATAGACATATACTCCCGGG
>JAQXNR010000064.1 GCA_029098105.1 Lachnospiraceae bacterium | reverse complement strand
AATGGTTTTCCGATTATGCCCGGCGTCATGCAGAGGGAAACTGTAAAATTATAAATGCTACAGAGGGTGGCGCGGCAATTCCTGGGATTTTGCAGATGCCATTAAAAGATGCGCTAAACCTCTCCTGAGTTTCATAATTTTGAAGCATTAGTCTAGGATAAACTTATGTATGAAGATAAGGATGAATATTACAGGCGTACGGGAAAGACGAGAAGAAAAATATAAAAGAGAATAGAGAAAAGGAAACTGTCAATACTATGGGTATTGGCAGTTTTTTTATGGAGAAATAATATATGGAGCAGACAGGGCAGGCAAGACAGAAATTACATCAAAAAATAACAGAGAATAAGATTTCCCGGCTCGTAATGGAATTCAGTCCTCCCGCGATTGTGGGGGTTTTTCTGGCAGCGGTTTTTAATATGATTGACAGTTATTTTGCGAAAACGCTGGGAACAGAGGCAGTGGCAGCAGTGGGCGTGGTATTTTCCATGATTGCGGTGATTCAGGCGGTAGGGTATTTTATTGGAATGGGTGGGGCAAGTCTGCTGTCCAGAACACTGGGAGAGCAGGATGATGCCCGGTCCTGTCAGATTATAAAAGCGGTGGGAATTCTGACACTATTGTTTGCTCTGCTGTTTGTTCTGGCGGGGAACCTGTTTTTAAGACCACTTTTGCGAATGCTGGGAGCGGGCACCAAAATAATGGAATATGCAGTGGGTTACGGTCGTTATGTGGTTGCGGTTTCCGGGATTATGTTGGCGGCTTTTGTGCTTTCCAATCTGTTGCGGGCAATGGGGAAACCAGGTTGTGCCATGTGGGGAACGATTGCTGGCGTGGTGATGGATGTGATTTTTTGCATCTGGCTGGTACAGTACAAAAATATGGGAATGGCGGGAATCGGAATTGCGGTCGTTGCAGGGCAGATGGCTATGCTGTTGGTTCTTGCCGGATTCTTTTTTCGCGAATGGAAAACTCTGTGTGCCGTAGGTGCGATGGGAAAGAAAAGTCATGAAAAAAACTGGATGACAATGGCAGCAGCCTGTCTCGGTGTGGCTCAGATGGGAATGCCGTCGCTATTTAGGCAGGGACTGGGAAGTATTGCAGTGGTCATGCTGAACCGGGTAGCAGGGGAAATTTCCACGGAATTACAGTCTGCTATGTCGATTACTGCCAAGGTAGTGCTGTTGCTATTTTCTGTTGCAATCGGGTGTAGTCAGGCACTACAGCCCATTGTTGGATTTAATTTTGGAGCGGGACAGGAAAAACGGGTAAAGCAGGCGTTCTGGAATAGCGTGCTCTATGGGACGATAGGAATGACAGTGCTGGCGGCAGGCAGTTATTTGCTGGCTCCATGGTTGTTGTCTTGGTTTACCCGGCAGCAGGAAGTTCTGGACATGGCAGTTCGGGCTCTGCGCTATGAATGCATGGTTTTGCCTACAGTCATGTTTGCAAATGGGGCAAATATATTGTTTCAGGCATGGAACCGCCCGGTTCCTGCCAGTTTTATTGCGGCTTTTCGTCAGGGCATATTTTTTCTGCCTCTTTTGTTTCTTTTGCCACATTTATGGGGCGCAATGGGAATTTATTTAGCCCAGCCACTGGCAGACCTTGCTACTTTTTTTGCCTGTATTCCATTCATCATTACGGCTTTTTCTTCAACGTCACAGTCTTAATCTGCTGATTTCCCTGGTGGTCCAGAGCATAAATTGTGATAACGCAGTTCTTTTTAAAAGTAAGAGTTTTTTTGGAAAGCATTTTTCCCTTTTTACCGAATTGGAAATAGGATGCCTTTTTTTTGCCTTTTGCGTAGCGGACAAGACGCAGACCGGAGCCGCCTTTGTCAGTAACGGTAATTTTGCATTTGACAGATTTCTTTTTGCGGGTTACGGAACAGGAAATAGAAGGCTTGTGCTTGTCAATCTGTGGTTTGTAGGCAGCAGCAATAGAAACTGATTTTGCAGAATCAATCTGACCGCCAGTGATGGTTTTGTCCGACAACTGGGGATTGGCGTTGATAGATTTTAGCAAAATCTGCTTTAAGTCTCTTGCAGATAGTTGAGGATTGGCAGCGTAGGCCAGTGCCGCTGTTCCGGTTACCATAGGGGTGGACATGGAAGTTCCATAAAGTACTTCATAGCCACCTATGACAGTGCTGATTATATTTTTTCCTGGAGCCGCCAGATGGATGCAGGAAGCTCCGTAATTGGCAAAGGAATGGCAGAACTCGTTGGTTTCATCAATACTGGTGACGCTGATTACATTGCCAAGGGAATAGCAGCAGGGGTAACTGGGAGAAAGGTCCAGATTTTTTGCATTGTTTCCCGCAGAACAGACAAAGAGCATGTTGGACTCCCGGATTGCCTGTTTTAACTCCGGGTCGGTTTCATCAAAATTCCAACTGGCATTTACAATACAAGCCCCATTTGCCTCGGCGTAACGGATGGCTTCAATTAGAGAAGAAGTCGTTCCGGAACCGTTTACACCACCAAATACTTTTAAACACATAATCTGTACATTGACATTTGAGGCAATTCCCACAATTCCCTGCTGGTTGTTGGCAGTGGCAGCCAGCAGCCCGGCTATGTGGGTTCCGTGGTTGTCGTTGTCAAAAGCATCCGCCTGTCGACTGCTTCCTGTGCCCACACTACTGTAAACGCTGGCATCCCGGTTGAAAAAATCCCATCCATAATAGTCATCTACATATCCATTTTTGTCATCATCTTTGTGATTCCCGGGGATTTCATCGGAATTGGTCCATATATGTCCCTGTAAATCCTTGTGCTTGTAATAAACACCAGTGTCAATTACAGCGATTACAACCGGTTCCGTTGTATACAAATGACTCTGCTTCCATGCGGTGGGCAGATTCATATTGGAAACCCACCACTGTTTTTCGTAATAGGAATCATTATATTCTGCTTCTCCCGTCTGGGCGCTGACCGGAAGCAATAGATTCAGTATCAGGGCAAACAGGAGAACAGCAGTAAAACTTTTTTTATGTGAATAATAGGGAAGCATTCTGGTTTCTCCTTTCATATTTTATATAGTTAGGTAATTGCGAAACGAGATGTTTCTAATACAATAAACATAATTTATATAACATTCGCTTCGTTGTTCCTCCCTTCGGTCGTCACAAAGGCACTCATTTATATATAAATTATGTTTATTTTATTGAAATACATGAGTCTCGCAATTACCTATTTATATAATAATAGGAAATGCAAAACATATTATTTGCAAAAGTGAGTTGTATACATAGAACAAAACAATGATTTTGCGCCCGTTTGAGAACGCCGGTACTTATGCCTTGTATTGTAAGGCATTAGTACCGCTGCGTTCGAAATGGAACGCAAGTGTGCCAAAATCATTTTTGTTCTATGTTTACAACGTATTTTGCAATAAGATTACTTTGCAACTATGAAGTATTCTCCTATTATACTGGCATAGAATGTGCTTGTCAAACTGCAAAAAGAGTTGTCCTAACCCGGTTTTGTGAGGTATACTAATAGATAGGAATAAAAAGGAGGGCTGCTTTTTGGAAGAACAATTGCGGGCTGGATTTCGGATACTCAAAGAGATTGAGAAGTGTTATGAGACAGGAGAAATCGTACAGGCGAACCAACTTTTGGAAGAACATTACGATACCTATAAAGGCAATTTTAACTGGCGCATGATGAAGGCGCTGCTACTGGACTGTCAAGGGAAAACCGGGGCGGCAAGGCAGCTTTTGGAGCAGGATTATTATTTGCATCGGTTACATTACGAGGCGAATTATAATCTGGGGGTATTTTGCTATGAGGAGAAGGATTATGAACAGGCGTTGTTTTACTTTGTCAATGCGATGTATTGCAAAGAAGATGAGACAAGACCGGAAGTTCATAACAGTATGATGGAATTTATTGAGCAGATGTGTAGTCAGGAGCCGACACTGATTCCCCTTATTGGAAAAGAGTCGGAGCGGGCAGAACTAGCCCATAAACGGATTCAGGATTTGTTTCCTGTTAAGACTTTGGCTATGGTAGAGCAGGAAGAGGCAGAACAACAAAAAACGGGACGGGTTCTTGTAGATGACAGAGGACAGAAGGCGAATACCGGAAATGGCAGTGAACAGTTGACCGGATACCGAAGGGGAGAGACTTATATAGGAAAAGCATTTCCCGTAGAAGAGGGATATGCGTATTACAGTGGTATTTATGACAACAGTTATGAGGAGCGGGATGGAATTGAGGCGTCCTTTTCCGGTTTTTTACCCCAGTATAAAACAGAAACCATATATGGAGAAAAGACAAAACAGCAAGTATTTTCTTTTGAACAGCCGGAAACGGTGACTGTCCCGATTCTTGTATACCGGGATTACCAGCCGGTGCGGGCGGTGGCTCAGGAGGAATACCAGTTTACCCACATGATTGCCCGGCGGTTTTACTATTATACTTTTCGGGAGGTTACAGAGCTGGTTCTGAACAGTGATTCTGACATGGTGGTGGGGGAACCGATTGTATGGCGTAAGAAAAAGTCGCAGCCCAATGTAATTATAAATTTGTTTGTGGATGGTCTGAGCCAGCAGTTTATAGAGGAATACGGCATGGAACGGTTGATGCCCAACACTGCCCGCTTTTTTAAAGAGGGCACCATTTGTACTCAGGGCTTTAGCAACGGAGAATGGACTTACCCCAGTCTTGCCAGTTATTTTACTGGGCTTCGCACCCGGAATCATGGTTTGTACCACAGCAGTTATTACAATCCGAATCTGTGGCAGTTCCCCACCTTTACGGAACGGCTCAAGGAGGAGGGCTATATGTGCAGCAGGATGGATGGAGACTGGCGCTCTACTCCGCCTACCGGGTATGCAAAGGGGATGACCCGGCAGATATACCAGCAGGCAGTGCGCGCCATGAAGGTAGACGACAATGTGGAAGAGGTCATCGAACAACTGGCGGCCTTTCCGGAAACCCCTCAGTTCATCTGGCTGGGAATTCCGGATTTGCACGATGCGCCAGATGAATGGGAAACTCGCTTGTCTACACAGACGACGGCTGACATTCACGACCGGGAAATTCAGCGTTCCGCCCAGACAAGTGTGCAGAAGCAGTATGATACAGTTAAAATAAACCGTTACATAACCCAGTTGCAACGGGTAGACCGGGTGCTGGAACAGTTGTACCATTACCTTGGTACGCACTATTCAAAAGAGGATTGCCTCGTTACGTTTATGTCTGATCACGGTCAGGGATTTACCCGGGAAAATGCCCGCTTTTTTATGGATGAACATCGAACCCGGGTGCCGATGATGTTTTGGGGGAGTGGGATTCCAAAGGGAATTTGCAGGGAATTAATGGAATCCACGGACTTTTTTCCGGTTGTGCTGCATGCTGCTGGTATTTCCTATGATGGCAAGGAAGGGCATGTTCCTGTGTATTTTGGAGGAAAGGAAAAACGAAATTTTGTTTTGACGGAATCCATACACGAAAACCGTTTATACCAGGCGGCGGTTTATGATGAAAATTATGCGTTCTTTTTACTTTCTAAGGAATTGATGAAGGAGGACGAGAGCATTGATTTGAGTGGTTACGAGGTGCATTTGATGGAACGGGGAGGCACAGAGGTAACCGAAGAGCGGCCGGAACTTACCCGGCAATACCGGGACATGGTACTACGGCATATAGAGGAATACATTACGGCGATATAATGAGAGGAGGAAGGAGAAGCATGAGTGAAGCGGTAAAACGGTTGATTGTATTGGCGGCAGGACGGGGAGAACGCATGGGAGAATTGACAAAAAACACCCCGAAACCGTTGGTTCAAGTTCATGGAATCCCTATTGTAAAACCTCTTCTTGATGCGGCGGTGGCGGCGGGAATTCCAGAACTGATTCTGGTGCGTGGTTACTTGGGAGAACAGTTTGACTCCTTGTTAAAAGAGTATCCGACCCTCCGGCTAGTGGACAATACAGACTATGACCAGGCGAATAATCTGGGTTCGGTGATGGCAGTGCGGCAGTACCTTTCCAATGCCTATATAGCGGAAGGAGACTTGTTGTTGTACCGTCCTGAGTTGATACGCAGGGAAGAGGAAAACAGTAATTATTTGGCGCGGTATGCGGAATATACCGATGACTGGTGTTTTCGGGTAGAGGAAGGCAGCCGGAACATCCAATCCATACAGGTGGGAGGAAAAAATTGTTACCATATGTATGGCATTTCCTACTGGAGTGAAGAGGATGGGAAACGTCTTGCCCGGCGGGTGGAAGATGCCTATAACGGGGAACAGGGGAAAACCATGTACTGGGATGAAGTGGCTCTGAAATATTATAAAGAAGAATTCAATGTGCAGGTGCGTCCCTGTCAGGAAAAGGACATCGTGGAAATCGATACCTATGAGGAGTGGAAGGCGTTGGAAATGCAGGAGGAGAATAGAATATGAAACGAAATATATTATTGAATCCGGGACCGGCAACGACAAGTCAAAGTGTAAAAGAAGCTCAGGTTGTACCGGATATTTGTCCCCGGGAAAAAGAATTTGGAGATTTGATGCAGGAAGTGGCACTGGGACTGACCCGGGTGGTGGCAGATGAAAAAGAGTATGATACGGTACTGTTTGGTGGGTCCGGTACGGCGGCAGTAGAAGCGGTTCTGAGTTCTGTTGTCCCCCCGACAGGTACGGTGTTTGTGGTAAACAATGGTGCTTATGGCAACCGGATGTGTGAGATATTAGATGCATATCATATTTCCTATGTGGAGATGAAAAGTTCTCCCTTTGAGCCATTGGATTTGCAAAAACTAGATACATTACTGGCGGAACATAAGGAGCATTTTCACATTACCCACTTAGCGGTAATACACAGTGAGACGACCAGCGGCTTGCTCAACGATGTGGCAGCAATCGGTGAGATTGCCCGGCGCCACGAAATAGAATTGATTGTGGATGCCATGAGTTCCTATGGTGCAATCCCAATCCGCATGAACGAAATGGGAATCACTTATTTGGTTTCCAGTTCCAATAAAAATCTTCAGGGTATGGCAGGAATTTCTTTTGTAGTTGCCAACAAAAAGGCATTGCTGGCGACGGCAGAATTGCCAAAACGGAATTATTATTTGCATCTCTATTCCCAATATATCTATCTAAAGGAGCATAACCAGCTCCGGTTTACTCCTCCGGTTCAGACCTTTTATGCATTGCGTCAGGCATTGCGGGAACTGGAAGAAGAGACGGTTTTGGGACGTTACCAGCGCTATACTGCGAACTGGGAGACACTACTTGAGGGTCTCTATAGTCTGCAACTGACAACGCTGGTAGACCGGGATTGTCAGTCCCACATTATTACTACGATTGCTTACCCTGACAGGGCGGGATTTGATTTTGATGAAATGCACGATTACTTGTATGAGCGGGGATATACCATTTACCCGGGGAAGGTTTCGGACACGGCAACTTTCCGCATTGCCAATATTGGGGATTTGAAACCTTCGGACATAAAAGGATTCCTCGGGGCATTGAAGGAATACCTGGAATCTCTGTAACGGGAACAGAAAAAATGGGAGGAAAACGGTGTGATAGATGGAAATGCTTTTTTAGAACAATTGCAAAAGGAAGGGGTTACTTATATTACCGGTGTGCCGGATTCTCTGTTGTCTGCGTTTAGTGCCTGTTTGTTAAACCAGGACAGCGAACCAGCCCGGAAAATGACCCATGTGATTGCGGCAAATGAAGGGAATGCGGCAGCCATGGCAGCCGGACATTACTTAGCCACGGGAGAGATTTCCCTTGTGTATATGCAAAATTCCGGAATCGGCAATATGGTGAATCCAGCTGTTTCTCTACTGCATCCGGAGGTTTATGGAATCCCTATACTATTTCTGGTTGGATGGCGGGGCGAACCGGGGACAAAGGATGAACCCCAGCACATGGTGCAGGGAAGAATTACAGAAAAACTGTTGGAAACAATGGAGATTCCCTGTGAATTGTTGTCCAGGGAATGGGGACAGGCACAACAGCAGTTAAAAAATGGCTTTGCCTGGATGAAGGAGCACAGCCGTTCCTATGCTTTGCTGGTTTCTAAAGATACTTTTGCGCCTTGCCCGCTACAAAAGAAAGGCAAAGAAGACAAAAAGGGTTCTGCTTTGCTTCGGGAGGAAGCCATTGCCGAATTGCTGAAATGGATACCAGAGGATGCTTTTGTTGTGTCTACTACTGGAAAATGTTCCCGGGAGTTGTTCGAACTGCGGGAAGGAGAAAAAAAGAAAACTGGGGAGACATCTTTTGAGGAAGGAACACATCTCCATGAAAAAGATTTTCTGACCGTGGGTTCTATGGGACATGCCTCCAGTATTGCTATGGGGGCGGCGGCCGGAACTTCCCATCCGGTAGTTTGTCTCGATGGGGACGGAGCCGCGTTAATGCACATGGGAGCCATGGCAGTGCTGGGGCAGAGTGGTTGCTCCAATCTGGTGCATATTGTGCTGAACAATGGCGCTCATGAATCCGTGGGAGGGCAGCCTACCGTCGCAGGGGAGATTGTTTTAACCCAGTTGGCACAGGCGTGCGGCTATGCTTCCTGCTACCGGGTGAACAGCCGTGAGCAAATGAGGAACGTATTGCAGCCCTTTTTATGGAATCAAGGTCCGGTATTTATTGAAGTAGAAATTGGGATTGGCAGTCGAAAAGATTTGGGACGTCCCACGGTACCACCTCAGGAAAATAAAAAAGCGGTTATGCAGTTTTTAAAAAAGGAGAAAAAAACGAAATGGTAAAACGAAAAATAAAGCAGTTATTGGAGGGGAAAGAGCAGGAATTAAAAATGAACCTGTCCAACAATTATAAAGATTTGGCAAGGGATGCTCTGGCAGATTACCAGAAGACGATTGAGGAATGTTACCAGCATGGCGATTTAAAGGAAAAGGATTACCTGAAATATCGGGCAAATGCGGCGGATTATGCCAATCGCATGGTGGGGTATCACCACTGAGGAGAGAAGAATTACTTGCTATTTAGGAAAAAAATGGATACAATAAGAAAGTTAGCAGAATATGATTTCGTTGGAGGTTACTATGAAAATTAGTGTAATTGTCCCATTTCACCGGGGAATTCATTTTTTAAGCGACTGTCTTTATTCTCTGTCACTGCAGACAATGAAAGATTTTGAAGTCGTTCTGGCGGTAAGTGGATTAGAGAGTGACGAAGAGGAAACTTTTTCTCAGTTGCTGGAGGAATATAAAGACAAACTTTCTATTCAGCAGATTACTGCGGAAAATGGGGTGGCAAAAGCGCGAAACGCTGCAATTCAGGCAGCAAAGGGAGAGTACTTGTATTTCCTGGATTCTGATGATTACCTGCAGGAGGATACTCTAAAACTGCAGTTGGAGCATCTTCAGGGAGAGGATATGCTGGACTTTACTTTTGCCCGCTGGAAGAGCAGTTGGTTTCAGTATAAAGTATATATGGAACTGGAGAAAGAGAAGGAAGAAGAGGAGAATCAGGATGCTACGGGAGAAGAAGAAGGTTCGGACGCCCCGATGTCGGTAGAAGAAATTGCGAAAGCGAGAAGGTATTTTCTCCACCGGGATTATATATGGAATGCCGGCAAGGAGGAATTGTCTGCAGAAACCGCGAAAAAGCAGCAGTTTCAAGAGGGAGCCGCCTATGTTCTGCTCTGTAAGAAGGGTGGTTTGAAGAATATTTCCTGTCTTGGTATACTGATTTCCAAAGCGTTTTTACAGCAGCATCAGATTGCTTTTGATGAAGACAGTTATTTATATGAAGATTTGACGTTCATGGTACGTCTGATTGATGCGGGAGCAGTGGGGGCAAGGACGACAGAGGCGATTTATGTAAAGCACCGACACAACGACCCGTTGAACTACCCATCCATTAACCAGTTGAAAGATGATAACCGGTTTGATTATTACGTCAAAGCATATCGTATTGCAAAAGAATCTATTGACCGGGAAGGCGTAGCAAGATTTTATCTGGATGAGGTATTTTTGAATTATTACTGTCGATACTACATTACCCGGGTTCGCCGTAGCGAGAATGAGTATTGGAGAACTGAGCGTTTTGCAGTTATGCATGAATTGATTATGGATTGCCCCAGTGCTGTTATAAAAGGGTATAAAGGCAATGAGAGAAGAATGATTAAGGCGGCGCTAAAACAGGATATTAAGATGGCAAAAAGTTGTGCTAACCGGAAACTGGCAAAGGCAAAAATAAAGAGCATTCTCACTAACAGCCATACGTTCCCACGTTACCTTTACTACAATTTTTTTACAAAAAAACCTGTATTGGAGGATACGATACTGTTTGAAACTTTTTTCGGAAAATCTTATTCCGACAGCCCGAAATATATTTATGAGTATGTAGTGAATCACTATCCGGGCAAGTTCCGCTGTGTCTGGTCGGTAGAGAATAAAAAGGTGAAGGTTCCTTATGGAGCAAAGCGGGTACGTCGCTACAGCATTGCCTATATGTACTACTTAGCCCGGGCTAAGTACCAGGTATTTAATGTGCGTCAGCCGTTGGGCTATCGCAAGAATGAAGGTACGGTATTTTTGGAGTGCTGGCATGGAACCCCGCTGAAACGTCTCGTGTTTGACCAGGAGGAGGTATGTGGGGCAGACCCCCGTTATAAATCCCGTTTTTACAAACATGTACAGGATTGGGATTACCTGATTTCACCGAATCCTTTTTCTACGGAGAAATTCCAGAGTGCATTTCGGGTAAAAGGAGAAAATGTGGTAACCTGCGGGTATCCGCGAAATGACATTTTATATACAAAAAATAACCCGGAAGAAATTGGGAAACTCAAGTGCAATCTGGGAATCCCGGAAGACAAGAAGGTCATTTTATATGCACCTACCTGGCGGGATGACGATTATGTGGAGTCGGGCAAATACAATTTTAAACTGCAGTTGGATTTAGAGGAAATGCGTAAACGTTTGTCGGATGAATATGTGGTGGTATTGCGAATGCACTACTACATTGCCAGCAATATGGACATTTCGGAATTTAAGGGATTTGCCTTTGATGCCAGCAGTTATAATGACATTTCCGAGTTATACCTGATTTCCGATATTTTGATTACTGATTACTCTTCCGTATTCTTTGATTATGGAAATCTGAAACGTCCGGTTCTGTTCTTCACTTATGATTTGGAGAAGTACCGGGATATGCTCCGGGGATTTTACTTAGACATCGAGAAAGATGTTCCCGGACCGCTTCTCTATACTTCAGATGAGGTGATTGATGCGATTGAGAATATAGATAAAATTAAAGAAAAATACAAACAGCGCTATGCAGAATTTTATGAGCGGTTCTGCAGCGTGGACGATGGACATGCTTCCGAGCGGATTTGTAAGAAAGTGTTTGGAGAGCCTGAGGCGTAAAGAAAAAAGGGTGGTTTTGAAAGCCACCCTTTATATATAATTAATTAGGAAATTGTGAGTAGTGAGTCCCCCTCCGGTGCATAGCACCTACGGCGGACAGAGAAACGAGATATTTCTAAATATAATAAACAAAATTTATATAACATTCATTTATTATACATAATAATTGTAAAGCATGCCGCTATAAATCGATGGCATGTATGGATTACTGAAGGTATGCCCCGGATTGGGGTAAGTAATGACTGTTTTGTCCACATAGTTCATGGGGTCCAGACTGATTTCTTCGGTCTTCATGTTAATGTCAGAGCGGAATCCGGACAAATCTCCGAAGAGTTGCTGCACTTCTCCATTTCCTACGCTCTGGGAAAGGAGTGCATCGTCAGTGGTCATTCGCCCGTCCTCTCCGATGTTCAGTCCCACTGCTTCCAGAGTAGAGTGGTGGCGGTAGGCAATGCCCTGTACTTCATGTAATAACTTTTTTGCTCCTCGTTGGGAGTCACTGTTTTCGTTGGCAATGTCAATGACGTTGTTATAGGAGTTCGCAAACTCCTTCACTTTTTCTATAATATCTTCCGTGTCCGGGACAAAAGACAGGGTCACCGGCTCTTGAGAAGGCTTTTTCAATTCGATTTCCACCATTTTGTTGATGGCAATGTTATTGGAACTGGAAGTTTGTTCCATGTTATTAATCGTAAATATGGCATCGGAAGGATACTGGGAAACCGTATCCAACTGAAACGCTTCTACCAGACCAAAAGTGTGTGCCGGGGTATCCTCGATGGAGAAAAGCAAATCATTCCGGGTGTTCTCTGTACCAGTGTCCTGGGACTCCAGTACCAGATGGGAACGGGTACCGTTCTGCTGTACATAGGCATCAATCCCGATGTCAGCCTGATTGATGAAATTGGCGAGACGACTTTGTACGCGCAGATTGGTGTCCTCCGGTTTCACCTTCAGGTTAAAGCCGTAACTGCGTCCGTTGGTCTTGATTGTGAAAGAATAGGCACCACTTTCTATATCCAATTCATCCGAGGAAAGGGACTGTCCAACATTAATCTGGTTCTTTGCCAGTTCATCTACAGTAAACTGCAGGGATTCCGGCAGGGAAGAATAATCCGTTGTGATGACAGAACCACTTACCACACTGCTGTCAGAAGAAAGAGCCGTAAGTTTGGAAAAGGCATCTTCGTCCTTGTCGGAAAGGAATTCTGCAAAATGTTGTAAGCCAATCGCTGCGCTTTTGAGACCGATGGCATAATTCTGCATGGAGTCATTAACCTTAACTTTAAACAGAGGAGACTTTGTATTAACCTTAACCATATTGTTATATACCGTCTTCAGTTCACTTCGCTTGTGACTGTCATACTTTGTCTGGCTTTTCGGTGAATATACGGTGCTGTAATAATTATAAACCGGGTTCAAATCCAACATGGCAATCTCCTCCTTCCCTGGAATGTTGCATTGCAAATCTAGTTTCCTACATTAATTATACTATTCTATGAATAGAAAGTCTATGAAAAGTTAGATGGAAAAATGACCAAATTTTTGGTGAAAAAATGGACAATTATAAGTAGATGTAATAAAATAGAAAAAAGAGATGCAGTTCTATAAAAATAAAGAGAATTGCGGATGGAAAGGGGCTTTCGTCTGATTTTATGAGGATTCTTTTTTTGTACAGCAATGCGATTCGAATTTCGGATATTCCCTGGGCACTGATGGAACTGGGGCACACAGTAGAAACCGCAGAAATTTATTTTGAATTTACTTTGCGGGAGAAGGAAAAGGAAGAGGAACTTCTGGGTATTTTGTCTCGGACCGAATATGATTTTGTCATTACCTACAATTACCTTTCCCAGGTTTCCGATGTGTGCGAACGGGCAGGAATCCGGTACGCTTCCTGGACCTATGATTCACCGGATTTGCTTTTATTTACGCCTTCTGTAAAAAATAAATGTAACCGGATTTTTTTGTTTGATGCAAAGCAGGTAGAGCAGGTGAAGGGGGCCGGAGGCTCCCATGTGTACCACTTACCCCTCGCTGCTAATGTCAGCCGGATGGACCGGATTGTGGCTACGCCGGAGGAGGAGAAGCAGTTTGGGGCAGACATCTCCTTTGTGGGAAGTTTGTATGACAGCAATCCGTACAGGGATGTCCAGGCCGGGCTGCCGGATTCGGTGCAGGAATTTTACGAAACACTGTTTCAGGAGCAGTTGGGACGTTATAAAAACCGAAACTTGATGCATGCGACGCCCCAGTGGGTACAGGAATACTGGAACGGGGTGTACGGGGAGGAGAATCTTACCCATCAATTGAAAATGGAAGATAATTTATTTTATAGCCAGTATTTTATTACCCACGAACTGGCGAGCCGGGAGCGCAGGGAGGCACTTGTGCGTCTGGCGCGGCAGGGGCATCAGGTACAGCTTTATACCCATGCCGCCGATGTTGCTATGGAAGGGGTTAGAGTGCGTCCTGCGGTGCGCTATGAAGACGAGATGATTAAAGTGTTTTTTTCCAGCCGCATTAATTTGAATTTGACGATTCCTTCGATTGAGACGGGAATTCCTTTGCGGGTATATGACATTTTGGCTTCCGGTGGGTTTCTGCTTTGTAATTGGCAGGAGGAACTGGCACAGCAGTTTACTCCTGGAGAGGATTTGATTGTGTTTGAGGATTTGGATGATTTATGCCGCAAGGCAGAATATTATTTGACCCATGAGCGGGAACGGCTTTCCATTGCAATTCAGGGATGGAAAACGGTGCATGACTGCCATACTTACCTGTTGCGGATGCAGGAATTGGTGGAGAAAACGATGGACAGGTGAGTCCTCCTCCGGTGCATAGCACCTACGGCGGACAGGACAGGTGAGTCCCCCTCCGGTGCATAGCACCTACGGCGGACAGAGATAGAAAGGTGGGAAAAGGATGCGGATACTGTTGCATTGCTGGAATACACTGTGTCAGGAGGATTTGCTGGCAGCATTGCAAAAAATGGGACATCAGGTGACTTCGCTTTATTATGTGCAGCGCAACTATGAGCATGAGACGGAATATGAGGCACTGCTGGAACAGAAGTTGTCCGGGCAGGACTATGATGTGGTTATGTCTTTTAATTATTTCCAAGCCAATGCAAATGCCTGTTTTCGCAAGAATGTTCCCTATATCAGTTGGATATTTGACAGTCCTACGCTGAATCTTTTTTCCAAAACAGTGCGTTACCCGACAAATTATATTTTTCATTTTGATGGGGCGATGGTGGAACGGTTGAAGGCACTGGGAGCGCAGCATGTCTACAATGTTCCTCTGGGAGTGAATGCTTTGCGGGTGGCGAATGTGCCTTGCGGGGAGAAACAATACGACGTTTCTTTTGTGGGTAGCCTCTACGGGGAAAAGGACCAGTACCCGGCTTTGCGGGAATGCCTGCCAGCGGGAGTGCAGGGGTATCTGGATGGACTGTTGGAGGTGCAGCATCTGCTCTATGGCTGTAATCTGCTGGAGGAGTTGTGTACACCGGAGATTATGAAACAGGTAATGGAGCACTGTCATTTTCAGGAGGACAGCAATTTACTGGCAACGGATGCCTTTCTTCTCGCCAATGTGTTTTTGGGAATCCATTTAACGGCGACAGAGCGCAGGAAGTATTTGCAGGAACTGGCAAAGCGTTTTTCCCTCACTGTTTTTACACGGGAGGAAAAGGCAGTGATACCCGGTGCTGCCATGCGCCCCGGGGTGGATTACCAGAATGGTATGGTACAGGTGTTTAAGGAGAGCCGGATTAATCTGAATATTACCTTGCGTACCATTGAGACCGGAGTGCCTTTGCGGGCGTTTGACATTATGGGCGCCGGAGGATTTTTGCTTACGAATTACCAGGCACAGTTGGCAGATTATTTTACGCCGGGAGAAGATTTTGTACAGTTTGACAGCGAGAGCGGTTTGCTGGAGGCAGTAGAGTATTACCTGCACTACGAGGAGGAGCGGGAGCAGATTGCCAGAAATGGGCAAAATAAAATCCAGCGGTATTATACTTATGAGAAGATACTGGACTACATCTTTTCTACTGTATTTGACAGGTAATTTTTTATAATTCCTAAAAAGTTCCACTAGAGGAAAGGAGACGCTATGAAGATTTTAATGATTCGATGGAAAAGTATATGTGAGCCGGATATGATGGCAGCATTCGCTGCCTTAGGACAGGAAGTAACGGTCTGGGGGCAGGAAATTGATGACCCGGATTATGACCAGAAGGCTTTGCATGCTTTGGCGCAGACTTTGCTGGAGAACCATTACGATTTTATTTTTACAGTAGATTATTTTCCCATTGTGGCGCGGGTGTGTAGTGCGGTGAAAGTGCGGTATGTCTCTTGGTCTGTGGACTGCCCGGTCATGCAGTACTACTCTAAAACCCTTTCTCTGCCTTATAACCGGGTGTTTCTTTTTGATTATGCCATGTATGAGGAGTTTGTGAAGGAGAATCCGGAGCATATTTACTACTTACCTCTGGGTACGAATGTGAAGCACAACGATGAAGTGATGGCATCCATAACCAAAGAGGACCAGAAACGGTTTACTTCCCAGGTGTCTTTCATTGGCTCTCTTTACACCGAGAAATGCCGCTACAACCAGTTGACCGGCTTGTCGGAATATACTAGAGGATATGCCAATGCACTGCTGGAAGCACAACTTCTCATTTATGGCTATAATTTTCTGGAGGAGGCCATGACGAAAGAGTTCGTTGCCCGGTTTTGTGAAGAGGCGGACTGGGGACAGATGCATGAGGATTACCGGGAGGATGACCGGGCACTGATTGCCCAGATGTACCTCGGGGAGAAGGTAACCGAGCAGGAACGGCTTCGGCTACTTGACCGGCTTTCCCGGCGATTCCCTGTGACAATTTATACCCAGAGCGATGTGTCCCGGCTTCCTGGGTTGGAAAACCGGGGGAGCGCAGAGTCCCGGCGGGAGATGCCCATT
>JAQXNR010000063.1 GCA_029098105.1 Lachnospiraceae bacterium | reverse complement strand
TGGTCATGTAATACATACCACCCTCATGGTACAACTCAAATACAATCTCTTTCAACTGTACGCTCCCCGCTCCATGGTAAATTAAATAGAGAGGATGGGTTCCTCTGGGAATATTCACCGTTGTCATTGCTGTCATCCATTCCATGGAATCCCCGGACTGGGATTTCTGTACTTCCAGACGGGCAACCTCCTTTCCCGCAGGAGACATACATATTTCAAAATATCCCTTTCCTTCCTCAGCAACAGGGCACTTGCAATGATTCTGGTCCGTTTTCTCTCTCTGACAGCGTTCATCAATTCGCACTGGTCCATCGTATACGACTCTGTTCTCCTCTGTTTCGAACCGGTATACAACACCAATTTGAGACACAGTTTCAAAATCAAAATACTTAAATCCAATCAGCGTCCCATCTTCGATTTCTGCAATAAAGCGTTCTTCACCAAGGTTGGTCACATTGGGAAAAGGCATGGTGTAAATGCTATTCGAACCATGGGGCATCATTCCGTTGGTGATGTTACAGGCAATGACTGCCGGGTCTCTCCCCTCTGCCAATAATGGTCCCTCATTTAATCCACAACTTGTAATTTCCACTTGCGGAATTCTTCCATCTTCCTCAATATAGATTTTTTCTGCACAGGCCTGTCGGCTGTAATCCGACTTGTGGGTCAAGCGATGGTAAAATACATACCACTGCTCTTTAATCTTCACAATGCTTCCATGCGTGGTTCCGGTCATATTTAATTTTTCCTGTTCCGTCCGCCCATGCAATCCCACATCTCCATTTGAGACAATCGTTCCCCCAAACTGAAAATCCCGGTCCGGGTAATCACTGATGGCATAACACAGCTCATGATTCTGCCAGGAAGAATATATAAAATAATACTTGTCCCCAACTTTACGCATAGAAGAGCCTTCAAAAAATGGATGGGCCTCAAAACTGGTTCCCTTTACCCGGTAGGGTATAATGTGTTTTGCTTCTTCTTTTACGGTGAGCATGTCATCCTCAAGAACTACCATTACTGGTCCCATAATACTGTCCGGGTAACTTAATATTTCTTCCTTTGGTCTTCCAAACATTTCTACTTCTTCCTGAATATAGGATTCCTTTTCCATAAAATCCGGTTCTTCTTCATAGCCATACTGTGTTCCATAATACACGCGAATGACCCCGCCGTCATTCAGTACAGCCGGGTCGAAACAGATATATTTCATCATCGGAGTTCCATCGGGATTTTGAACAAATCCTAAAAATTCATACTGTCCTGCCGGAGTATCACAGACAGCAACACTGATTGGTCCCTGGTAACCACCCTGACCATAATCGCCACCCATACAATAGTAGAGGTAGTACCGACCATCGTTTCCCTGAACCACATCCGGAGCATACATATATTTCATTTTGGGGTAATTCGGGTCCTGAGATGCCCTGTAGGTAACACCCTCATACTTCCAAGCCGTCAAATCATCCACAGGCGCAGAATACACAACATAATCCTGCATACAGAACGTGTATCCTCCCTCCTTGTCATGGGAACCATAGTGGTAAACACGATTTCCAAATACATGGGGTTCTCCATCCGGTATATATTCATGAAGGGGTAAAAATGGGTTGTAGACCTGCTTTTTCATAACGAAGTTCTCCTTTTCCGAATATTCTTTTAATATTACTTTTCTTCAACTGCCAGTTCATAGGTATCCTCAAAAATATCCCCTCTTATAATATAAATATCCGTAACATCATCGCACCGCACCGCCATAAAATCTCCCGGTCTGCCAAGAAAATAATCCCCCATTCCCCATGCAGGAAATACTTTCGTCCTCTCTTCCAATTGACAGGCATAAATACCACTCCCCTGCCGGGGGTAACATAAATGCGCTATCTCATCCAGCGTAATATACTCCCCGGTAGAAAGAATTTGAATCTCTGGGAAAAAATCCATCATACTGGCAAACACATCCAGCGGTTCCTGTGTTGTCTCATAAGTATGTTCGAATTTACTCCGCTTTATATCGTATACTTCTCCCCGGCATCCAATCATAATATATACATCCTCACTGGCAGTAACCTCCATTCCCGAAGGGTTTTCCAGTGATTTGATACAGAGCCGGGTTCCCGGTTCTGCTACCTCAACCGATGCCACATACGCCCATGCAATCCGCTTCTTCACATACCGTGGCAAGGCCGTCAATTCCTTTTTGTTCTCTCTTCCATAGGAATCCGCCTCTATACAATGGGTTTTTGTAAAATATTCCGCCGCTCGTACAAGGTAATATTCCAACGGACTGGCAATATCCATTTCGGACATCTGTACCTTCAGAATGGCAGAAGAAATCCGTCCATTTGCGATTTCTCCACTGCCCTTTACCAATCCGAATTCAGGGAGCATGTAATCCAGAAATTCCAGTGCCCGTACCTGTCTGGATTCACTCAAAAACAAAAAATGTTCCTCCTCCTTCTCCACCCACAACAACAGCAAATAGGAGCAGGAAAACTGTTGCATCAGATTTTGACACAGAACTGGTATGTCCAGTTCCTCCCCCATCTGCTTTTCCAACTCTGCAGTTGTCTCTTTTGCTGCCTCTGCCACTACTATATTCAAATCCCGGCACAAAAAACCACGTTGGATTTCCTGCGGCTGTGTTTCAATTTCTATCTTCTCCCAGTTCTGTTCCTTGCCCACCATTGCTTTCTGCCTCCCTGCTCGTTCTATCACTCTTTTTCTTCCCGTTCCTGTATTTGTTCAATAAATGTTACAAACTCTGTATTGGTATGCGTAAAATGCAGGAAGAGTTCTTCTCCCTTCTGCTCTGTCAATTTTGCATATATTCCATCGAACAATAACTCTTCTTTTTCATTGTATACTGTTACTTCCACATCCGTATATAACTCTATCACCTTTTCCGGAAGTTGCAATATTTTTACCACCGCACATTTGGAAGAACACTGTAACAATTCCGTCTGCACACAAGTTCCCAGTATTCTTTTCTGCTCCATTGGATATAATTGAAACCGGATTTTCTGTGAAACGGGCAGCGTCTTCTCGGACTCCCCCTTCACCAGATGACACTGGTACGTTCCTCCAATACCCTGCACATCACAAACTGAAACACTCTGCTGCAATCCCTTTACCCGTATATTCATCCGTTTTGCAACCACAACCGGGCAAGTGGATGCCTCATAAGCCTCCTGGGACAATAGTATTTGTCCTCCCACACTGTATCCCTCAATTCGGGAACACTCATTTACCACCTGTCCAATAACATTATACCGCATCATTTGTTCAGAGCCTACATTCCCAATGAATGCCTCACCGCGATGAATACCAATTCCCATTTCCAATTCCGGGTATCCGTTCTGTTTACAGCAAAGGTTGACCGCCTGCATTCCATTCTGCATCGTTACCGCCGCTGCAATCGCATCCTCCGTATGGCAGGAGGTGGCAATGGGTGCGCCAAACACTGCCAGTACTGCATCTCCCAGAAATTCAATAACCGTTCCGTGGTATTTCATAATCGCTCCCACCACACTGTCAAAAAACAAATTTAAAAGTTGGGTTACGGCATCAGGAGCCAGATTTGCAGAAAGAGAAGTAAATCCCCGAAGATCCGCCATCATAATTGTAATTTCCCGCTTTTCTCCGCCAATCGCCGCTCCCTGCGGCTGCTCCAAAATCACCTCCACCACATCATCCGAAAAATACCGTCCAAAAATCTGATGAAGCAATTCATTTCGCGCTTTCAACTGCTGGTTCAAGCGAAAAATCTCTCGGGCAGCCTGAAGGTCCGATGCCTGTTTTTGCAGCATTTTCTCATATTTTTTTGTCACTTCATATTGCCACGCGGTTCGCTCGATTCGAAGGATTCCAGACCGGGAAAAAGGTTTGTGAAGCACGACGGTTGCTCCTTTGGAATAGCATTCCTCATCCAGTAGCCGATTTCTCTCAACCGCCATAAAAAAAAGAGGAACTCCCGCCAATTCCTGCTGTTGTTTCCAATATGTCAAAGATTCAAATTCTTCCTCCAGTGACATATCATAATCCAGAATAAAAAGGGAAGGGGCATTTTTCGGCAATCCTTCCACTAACTTTTTTAACGCAGCAAAAGAGAGAATACACACCGCACGCATGCTGCCTGCACCATTCACCCTTCGCTGCGCCTCAATCATTTCCTGTCTTTTTTTTCCCATCACCCAGATTGTCTTTTCCATTTACTACCGCCTTCCTTTTCCTATGTTGGAATGCCATTGTTCCCGCGGGGAAGGCGCAGGCGTAGATGCTTTTATCTGTTTGCAGCGTTCACAGTGCGTTCCAGTGCGTATTGGCGCACCGCACTGGGCACAGGACAGCCGAACGGGAGAATACTTGGGAATCTCTAAGTATTCTTCCCGGAAAAAATGGTCAATCACTTTTCTGGGCACTCCTGTCGCCTTAGAAATCACAACCGCCGGAGCCGCTCCGTTTTCCTCCAGATACATCCGCACTTTGCGATAGGAATCATAATTCTCTTTGCCACAATTCACACAGCGGTAAATGCCCAGAGAAACCGGTTCTACATCCCCACCACAATATTCGCATTCCGCCGGTTGGGGATTCCATAAAAAAGCTTCTGACTTTTTACGCATTTTCCGGTTGCGCTCCTCCACTGAACCATCCAGTTCCGTAATTCCAAGCCCTGCCAGACGCGTCTCCTCTGTAGATGAGGAATCTTCTATATTTGCGCTGCTCTGCTCTTGTTCTTCTGTTCCATTTAAAACTTCGTCACATGTCATCCCCAGCAAACGGCATAACTGTCCTTTCAATTCTTCCAATGCCAATTCCGGCTGGTGTGCTGCCGCAATCATCTGTACGTTATTCAAGTAAAAACGATACATGGGATTCAAGGGTGTTTCGTCCAATTGAAACGGAATAATAGTCTTACGGTTACACACCGCTGCATCCACTTCCTTTTCCACCCATATGGATTCCTGAGCAGTCCGAGAGAGAACAAGCAGGAATACCTCGCAATCTTGGATTGCCCTCGGAATTTCTCTGGCATAATTGGAACCAGCCGGAATCATCTCCGGCGCCTTCCAATAAGTAATCCCTAAATTCTGCAACAACAATACAAGTTGTTCCACTCTTTTCGCATCTCTGGAACTATAACTAATAAATACTTTTTTGTTCTTTTTGTCCGGTCTGCTGCTCATCTCTGCCACGCGTTAGTCTCCTCCTAATCAATCCATTTTGCCCACACTGCTATTATGATGTAGTTACCACCCGGTTGCGTCCTGTTGTTTTGGCCCGGTATAACCGCTCGTCTACCGCCTCGATATTGGCATCTGCTGTCAATTCCGGGTTCAACGCTCCTACTCCAAAAGACATCGTAATCCGTATTTCTATCTCCTCATACTGACATATCTCCGCCTCTATCCGGCTTCGGATGCGTTCCGCTAATTCTGCTGCCTCCAACTCGGTAAATTCCGGAAGTAACAGAACAAATTCCTCACCACCCCAACGGATGGCTTCTCCTCTCCCCTTCAAAGAGTCTACAAGAACATCGCTTACTTTTACCAGCACTGCATCCCCCGCATTATGCCCATAGACATCGTTTACTTTTTTGAAAAAATCTATGTCACACATAATGACACTGGCATCCTTCTGCTTCACTAAGGACTCCATCACATCACTGTAATACTCATAAAAACCTCTGCGGTTTTTAAGTCCCGTCAATTGATCCACCTGTGCCTCATGGTACAAAAGATGGGATTCCAGCGTTTTTCCACAATACACTGCTGCCAAAGTAAGGCGCTTAACATCCTTCTGTGTAAATACGCTTTCCTTTCCCTGCTTGTTGATTGCCTGGTAAGCACCGATTACATCTCCTCTGGCATTCGTCACCGGCATACAAAGTATAGATTTTGT
Organism: Lachnospiraceae bacterium; assembly: GCA_029098105.1. Classification (GTDB taxonomy): domain Bacteria; phylum Bacillota; class Clostridia; order Lachnospirales; family Lachnospiraceae; genus NC2004. The sequence continues at coordinate 4,339 of JAQXNR010000063.1, read as the reverse complement.
CACAAAGCCCGTTTCTTTGTCCACTTTCGAATTAAACCGCGGGTCTTTATATGGGTCATCAATCCGAACAGTCTCGTTATTTTGAATAGACACCCCCACAATTCCGGTTCCCTCCGGGACTACAATCCGCTCACTGTCCAACGCAGCCATCGTCCAGTACTGTTTTTTCGCCTTATCCCAATACCAGAAAGAGGCCCGCTCGGAATTCACCAAAGTCCGCCCCATATCCGTCAACAGACGAATCGTAGCATGAAATCCCCTCTCATCTGCAAGCAAGGTCATATAGCGAAAAATCTCCTCCAACAGATTCTCTGCTTCCTGCTCCTCATTATGGCAAAAAACATGCTGTTGCAAGTAATCAAAAGAACGTCTCTGGTTCTCTGGCTGTGTTGTCTCAATCAAAAGACTGCACTGGCTGAAATATTTTTTGTAGTAATGTCCAAACAACTCCCAATCAATGCTTCCATCTCCCACTGCCAAATGCAAATCATTCTGTAAATCGTTATCATTTATATGGAGGTGCTTTATGTAAGGAGCCAGTTCTTTTACCCACTGAGAAATCGGTGTAGGAGAAATACTGGCATGAGCATAATCCAGACACACGCCGTAATTGGCATAAGTACCATGTAACTGCTGGGAAATGCCCACCAGTATAGCCGGGTCTGCATCAAACATATTCTCCATATATATCTCAACCCCGGAATAACGTTCCAGCAATTCTTTTAAATAATTACAGGTTCTGTCAATTACCGTTTGATTATAAGCAGAGGTACATAACATAGGCGTTACATTCGTATGAAACACAACCCCTTTCACATGAAGGCGTTGGGCAATCTCAAGACTCTGCTCCATACGATGTTTTGCAATACGACAAATCTCCTCGTCCTCACTAAATACAATCACATCGTAAAAAGCACCATGCATTGTGCTTCCCTCAGGAACTCCCACCTGTTCATAGAGGGAAATCAGCCGCTCACACTCCTTCTCATCCTCTAAAACAGAAGGCTGAAAAAAATCATTGATTTCAAATGCTGCGTTATACTCTTTTGCCAGTTGTTTATATGTCTTTAGTTGCTCTGCCTTTGCCACAAGTAGTATGCGACCCATCTTCCCACTTCCTTTATAGTTAGACTTATATGTCAAATTATAACATGATTATGCTGGTATTCCAATACTTCTCAGTGAGAAAAATACCAGTAAAAAGATTGTCTTTACCGTAGAAAAGTTAGGGTGAACCGGGTGTATTTTCCCTGCTCACTATCTACATGAATCTTCCCCTGCTGCCCTTCCACAATAGATTTTGCCAGAGATAATCCAATGCCCACGCTGTTGGAATTCACATTGTTGTTTCCCCGGCGGAACCGTTCAAAAATATGAGTAATATCCTCCGGTGCAATGCCGATTCCATCATCCTCTACTATGATTCGGGTAAATACCTTTGTCTGTTCCACTTTTACCTGAATCTGCCCCCTCTGCGGAGTATAATCAATCGCATTTTTAATAATGTTGACCAGGGCTTCCTGTAGCCATTCCCGGTCCAGACAGTGGCAAAGGTTCTCATCACACTCCAGAGTAATCGTCTGCTGTTTTTGTTCCCAGCGCAACCGAAGACATTCTATACTCTCCATCAGCAAGGGGCGTAGCGGAATTTCCCGGCATTCAAAGGTAATCGCCCCCGCTTCAATCCGCGCCAGTTTCAACAAGGAAAGAACCATCCATTCCATCCGGCTCAACTGGTTTTTCGATTCCTCTATAATCCGCTGGCGGTCTGCCGAATCAGAAAGCCTGTCCTCTGCCAGCAAATCCATAAACACAGTCAAAGATGCTAAAGGGGTTTTCAGTTGATGGGAAATATCAGAAATAATGTCCTTTAAAAAAATTTTCTCTTTTTTCTCCTGCTCCTTTGCTTCCTTCATAGCACGAACCATTTTATGAAAATTACTTTTTAAAATCCCCAGTTCCCCGTCGGAATACTCTCCCTCTACCACTGTCACATCCCGGGTAATGCATCCACTCATCTGCTCTGAAATATCAGAAATTTTCCGGTAAACTTTTCGAAAGAAAAAGAATGCCATCCCGTACAATAAAAGTTCCAAAACCAGTACGGTGATTCCCAGATACAAAGACTGCCCTATCACAAAATCCCGATTACCATAATCCACTTTTTCCCAGTAAATCCAATTTCCAGTCAGGAGCGCTACCCACAATATTGCCGCCAGAATTCCATATCCAACTGTAAATTGCTTAAATTCCCGATTATGCATCATACCTTTTTCTCCACATACTGGTAACCAACCCCTCGTACTGTCTGAATGCAATCCTTAATCCCGGGAAATTTGTCCCGTAGTCTCTTTATGTATACCGAAAGGGTGTTGTCATCTACAAAACTACCGTCCACATCCCAAAGACGCTGAATCAACTGCTCTCTGGTAAGAACCTGCCCCCGGTGCACAAGCAGTTCCCGCAACAGACGGAATTCACTTGGAGTACAATCCACAGGAACACTGCCCAAATATAAACGGTAGTTGTCCAAATCCATTACATACCCGCCAAAATAAATTCTCTGATTTTCTTTCTCTTGTGGCGCTGTTTTCCCAGTTTCTTCTCCTATTCTGGCATATTGGTTCTGTCTGCGCAAAATTGCTTTTACCCGGGAAAGCAATTCCTTTACACGAAAAGGCTTAGTAATGTAGTCATCCGCCCCGATTTCTAATCCCTGCACAATATTTGCTTCCTCTGCAACTGCAGTCAAAAATATAATCGGCACCATAAGACCCTGCTCCCGGATTTCCCGGCAAAATTCAAATCCTGTTCCATCTGGAAGCATCACATCCAGCAAAACCAGAGAAATCTCCTTTTCCTCTTGAAACAATACCTGTCTTGCCATAGACAACTGATTCGCCACAATCACTCCATACCCCTCTGCTTTCAGAGAATATTCGGTACCCATTGCCAATGCCTGGTCATCCTCTACCAACAACAGATTTTCCATAGCCTGCGCCTCCGTTCATTGGTTTTCAGGTTTCATCACTTGCCGCTTTTCTGTAGACAAGAAAAGCTCTGCTTTCGCAGAGCCTTTCTGACATACTCTTTTAACAGTGTCTGCACCGCTTTATTTCAATGCTTGAACTGGCAACCTGATTACCTGTTTCCAGTATTATATTACAATAGCATCGAAAATATGTCAATTTCATTCTGTACTGTTGCCTGTCAGTGCGCCTTCTATTTTTTGATGTTTAAATCAAAGGAAACAGAAATCTTATCGCTCCATTTAAATGCTTTTGCCTTTGCTGACTGTGATCCATACACATAGTACAACATCAAAACATAGGATTTGCTTCCATCTTCTGACTTCTGTACATATTTTTTCACTTTACTCTGCTTAATCTTCACTTTTTTGCCATCACACTTTACAACAATGTTAGACACTTTCAAATTCTTTTCTGCATGATCTTTTGTAATATCCTGGATGTATACGCTGATTTCCTCGTGATCAGACACCGGTCCTTCCTTTGCTTTATTAGCAATTGACTCTCCAATACAGTCAGAGCGTTTTAAAGTTACTGTATACCTTTTCTTGCCTTTCTTGTTCTTGACAGATGTATTTGCAATCCAATCACTCTGATTTTTACATGACCAGTCCGAATTCGTATAATACAGAAATGCATTATAACTCTTCTTCGCCTGTACTGTGGTAGTTGTCTGTGCTACAGTTGCAAATCCCATTGCCATTACCAATGCCATAAAACATGCAACCATTTTGTTTCTTAATTTATTCATCTCTTACCCTCCATAAATTTATATGTTATTGTTTTATTGTTATCTTACTTCCAACTCCTTTACTCTTTAAGAGTTTCTTGTATGCTGACAGTTTGCTTTTTGGAACTTTTATAACTGCTTTTGCAGCAATCCCCTTAAATGCTTTGCTTCCTACCTTTTTACTGGTAAGTTTTGTTGCCTTAATCGAAATCTTTTTCAAGTTTTTGCATCCGTAAAATGCCCGCTTTCCAATGCTTGTTACATTCTTTCCGATTGTAATTGTCTTTAGTTTTGAACAATTCAAAAACGCCTTTTCCCCAACTGCGGTCACTTTATAAGTAATTCCAGCATAAGTAATCGTTGAGGGAATGTCTGCCTTGGTTACCTTAGAATTTACAGGCTTCACATATTCCACAGTTCCACTGCCATTCTTTTTGCTTGTCACTTTGTAAATTCCATAACTTGCAGTATCGGTGAACTTCGCACCAACTGCCACTTCCTTCTTTACAGAAGAACCATCATTACCACTGGTTTCGTTGTTTCCATCTGGCCCATTGGAACTACTTGGCTTGTCATTCTC
>JAQXNR010000062.1 GCA_029098105.1 Lachnospiraceae bacterium | reverse complement strand
GTATTGGTGGTTAGTAAGGATTTTTTCAATACTAGTGGTGAAATAATTGGATGTCCAATTATTAAAAATTCTACTCCGGGTCCACTTCATATATGGATGGCTACAGAAGAAAATGAAGGCTATATACAATGTGAAAAACTTGCATTGTTAGATATGTCGCTCCGCGGTTACAAGAAAGTAGACAGATTGCCAATTTCAGAAATGATGAACGTATCTGATGCTATTCAGGGAATTTTTGAATACATTTGATGAGAATTCTAATATGAGAAAGATTTGAATTGACTAAAGGTCGATTGTATGGGAGCAGAAACACAAAAAATCGTTATTTGTCGATTTGGAAACTTCCGATTTTCATGTCAAGGAGGAAAAAGTCAAAAGTTTTGGACTTGTAAGTCTAAAACTCTTGACTTTTTTTGAGTTTTGGACATAGAAGTTTCAAATAAAAACTAGTGAACTAAGCCTCAAAGTATTTTTCTGTCGAAGTACAGTTTGTTTATGTTGAATTTCTTTTTTTGTGTTGCTGCTATGCTATACTGTTTTTGTTGCCACTCCCTATATTGGCACAGAAGGGAGGGTTGACTTGTGCAAGAGTTCATTATAACATTTATCGTATCCATTATGGCAAGCATAGTTGCCTACTATATTTGCAAATGGTTGGATGGAGAAGATTAAGCGTGGCAATCAGCCTAGGGAATAAGCCACCTTGCCAAAACGGAATAGAAAGAGCCATGAGGTGCAACTCATGGCTCTTTTGTTGACTTATGCAACATCATTATAACATTTGCCTAGGTCTAATATAGCATATTCGACTAAGCATTTCAAGTATACCCTTTTAGAAAAAAGAATATTCGAATAGCATTATTAAAAACTGTGCATTTGCACATAAATAAGGAATACTCTACTGCTGTGAAAGAAATTGCATGAACTTTCGTAGCAGTTTTTTGTTGCTTTTGGAAAGGCAGCGGTAACAATCCAATAATTCTGCCTCGTCCTCGGAAAGAATCGAGGCAGCATCCCTGCAGGAGTCTGTGAAAAAGTCTTTCAGACCAATATGAAATCCATTGCAAATTTTTTCTAAAGTGGGGATTGTCGGCTGGGTATTTCTTAAAAAAATGTTATTCAAACTGGAGTAAGGTATATCACTTTCTTTGGCAAGTTTGTATAATGACCAACCTCGTTGTTGGCATAACTCCTGAATACGGTTTAATGTAGTATTGACAAAAAACGGCAGACGTTATAACATTAAATAAAAATAACTATATACGTTGAAAAGCGATGCCGAAAATACAATTATGAATATTACTTAGAATACAGGCATGAAAGGAGCATAAGAAATGGGTGAAGTTCATATTAGAGAGGAAGGATAAACGTGAAATAGAAGAAGTTTTAAAAATCATTCAGAATTTAAAACCAGAGGAACAACGAGAACTATTGATTTTTATGAGAGGAATGGAATTTGCTAAAAGTCTGCAATTTGAATTGTCAGATTGAAGACAGGTGTAAAATTTGCATGATTATATGTAGATTTGACAAGGTGCAGAAGAAATGAGTTAAGGTGTGGTAAGATTATAAATGGCGATGAGAGAACTATATGTAATAACAAAAGCAAAAGATATGGGGAAGTATATTTATACAATAACAGATAAATCGCCTAAAAAATTCCGCTTTACGTTAGTTTCCAAATTACAAAGTCTGACAGTTGATATATATTGAAATTTGATATACGAAAGTATTATGACAGCATAGACCATCAGATTTTATATGAATTATGTAAAAAAGCATTTGTACAGAATGAAGATGTACTTCATCTTATAAAAGTAATAATAGACAGTTATGGTTTTGAAGAAGAAAAAGGAATTCCATTGGGAAATCAGACCAGTTCCTGGTTTGCTTTATATTATTTGGATGGACTGGACCGGTTAATAAAAGAAAAATTGCAAATAAAATACTATTCAAGATATATGGATGATGGTATTATAATACATAGAAATAAAGATTATTTAAAATATTGTCTGAAACAGATGGAGCAGTATGTACAACAGGAGCGAAAACTGGAGTTTAATCAGAAGACGCAGATTGTACCCATGTCTCAGGGCGTAGATTACCTGGGATTTCATTTTTACTTGACCGAGACAGGTAAAGTCATTCGCAGGCTTAGGACAAGCAATAAAAAACGAATGAAACGGAAATTAAAACGATTCCGTCATGCTTACCGGGAGGGGAAAATTACGCAGGAAGCCGTTCACCGTAGTCTGGTCAGTTATTGCGGACATCTTTCCCATGGCAATACATACCATCTGAGAAATACATTACTCAACCATTTAATATTAACCAAATCAAAGGAGGAACAAACAGATGAACAGAACTAAGAACACAGGCAGACGATTAGGGGCAATCCTACTCACCATGCTATTGGCAGTGAGTACATTTACAATGAATCTCACAAATGCCCGGGCAACCACCCTTAGCAATCCCCGGACAGACAGTAACGGAGTAGTTACCTGGGATTGTGTCTATTTTGGCAATTACCCCCAGTCCGATGCCACAGGGCAGACGAAGGAGCCGATTAAATGGCGTGTGTTGTCGGTGAATGGCAACGATGCTTTCTTGGTGGCAGACCAGAACCTGGACGGCCAGCAGTATAATACAACAAATACTGATACGACATGGGAAACCTGTACCATGCGAAGCTGGCTCAACGGGTACGATAGCAGCAGTAACACCAATGGGGTGGATTTCAGCAGTGACAATTTTATTGACCGTGCCTTTACTT
>JAQXNR010000061.1 GCA_029098105.1 Lachnospiraceae bacterium | reverse complement strand
ACAAAAGGTGCCAGATGGGCAAGAGAAATACTCTGTCCACCATACTGGGAACTGGCAATCTGGGCAATACTCTGGGTTGCAATGTTACAAGCGGTAGAAAAACTGTGGGGCTTCTCAATCATTGTCTCACTGATTACCGTACCGTTCTGCAACATGTCCTCCAAATTCACAAGGCAGCAGTTGTGCATGTGCTGTGCAAAATAATCCATGTCATGAAAATGAATAATACCACTCTCATGTGCCTCTACGACTTCCTTGGGAAGAAGCAGACGACGGCTGATGTCCTTGGACACCTCTCCTGCCATATAATCTCTCTGAACACTATTTACAATCGGATTCTTATTGGAATTCTCCTGTTTTACTTCCTCATTATCGCACTCAATCAAACTCATAATCTGGTCATCCGTGGAATTGGACTTACGCACCAACGCACGGCGGAAACGATAGGTAATGTAGGTTCTTGCCAACGCGAACGCCTGCTTATTCATAATCTGGTTCTCCACCAAATCTTGAATCTCCTCTACGCTGGGACAATGACTCATATTCAGGCAGGAATGCTCCACCTGTACAGAAATCTCCCGGATGTCTTCATCCGACAACTTGTCCAACCCAGCCACCTCATGGTTCGCTTTCTTGATTGCATTCACAATCTTGTTGATGTCAAAAATCTCCTCAGCACCGTTTCTCTTAATGATTTTCATACGTCTAACCCTTTCCTTTCTACATTCCAACGCAAGTAGTCGCGTCACCATATATAGTATCACTTTATTTTAACCATGTCTATATGTTGTATGTGAAAATATTTTGGAATATTTTGGAAAAAGTACCTGTAACACGCTATTTTACAAGTGTTTTCAACATTGTATTTTTTTTGTACTTTATATATGGAACACATTTTAGATAAAATCATCATTAAAATAAAGCCGCCCCGCAACTACTGTCACGAAGCGACCTTAATAGCAAACATGCAAATGAATTTTTATATACTATATATAGGTAGTAATCTGTTTAACAAATGCCGTTTTATTCTCCCTGAAGGGCATCAAAACCTTCCTCACCGGTACGAACTTTAACAACATTCTCTACATTGTATACAAATATCTTACCATCACCGATATTTCCGGTATACAATGCCTTCTTAGCGGTATCAATGACTTCCTGAACGGGTACGGAACTGACTACTACATCCACCTTAACTTTGGGAAGCAATACCACATCCATTTCTGCACCACGGTATAATCTGGTAGCACCCTTCTGAACACCACAACCTAACACCTGTGTCATCGTAATACCCTGAACACCAATCTCGTTCAACGCATATTTTAATACATCGAACTTACTCTGCTTACAAATAATAGAGATTAGCGTCATCTTCGGTCCATTTACAGTAGGTTCCGGTGTACTCTTGTATTCCACAGTAACACTTTCTTCTGGTGTTGCCTTCTTCTCAGCAGAAGTTTCTGACGCTTTCTTAGTATCCTTATTGCCATAGTCACCAAGGAACACGCTGCGCTCCGGAGCGGCAATGAAATCGTTGTATGCAGATGCCATATTGTGCTCTGTTACATCCAGACCAAGAACTTCTTCTTCCTCAGATACACGAAGTCCTACTGTCTTCTTAATCACAATAAATACAATACCCATAGTAACTGCTACCCATGCAATTGTTGCAATCATACCCAGTGCCTGAACACCCAACTGATGGAATCCTCCACCGTAGAACAGACCAGGCTCTACACCGTCCAGACCAGCAGAGAACAAACCAACTGCTAACGTTCCCCACATACCGTTAATACCATGCACACCTACGGCACCGACCGGATCGTCTACCTTCAATACTTTGTCAACAAACTCAATACTGAATACTACAAGTATACCAGCGACAATACCGATGATTGCTGCACCAGGAGTAGTAACACAGTCACAAGGAGCGGTAATCGCTACCAGACCTGCCAGACTACCATTCAAGGTCATGGAAACATCCGGTTTCTTATAGCGAATCCAAGTAACAATCAAAGTAGTAACTGTTGCACAGGCAGTTGCCAGATTCGTAGTCACAAATACACGGGATGCTGCCATTGCTGCAATTCCGTCATCCATACATACAGTGGAAGCACCGTTGAATCCAAACCAACAGAACCAGAGAATGAATACACCCAACGCACCCAGTGTCAGGGAATGACCCGGAATCGCTCTTGCGCGCCCATCTTTGTGGTACTTACCAATACGAGGTCCCAGAACTGCTGCTCCAACAAAGGCTGCAACGCCTCCTACCATATGTACTGCTGCAGAACCGGCAAAATCGTGGAATCCCATCTGGGCAATCCAGCCGCCGCCCCAAATCCAATGGCCGGAAACAGGATATACAACCAAACTGATGATGGCACTGTAAATCAGATAAGAACTGAACTTTGTACGTTCAGCCATTGCTCCGGATACGATAGTAGCTGCGGTTGCACAGAACACTGTCTGAAAAATCAAAAAAGCAAAAAAGGGAACACCATCACAGACATTCTGACCATAATTGCTGGCAGAAGCGATTCCCTTCCAGGAACCGATGAAAGCACCACTTCCACCAAACATAATACCAAAACCTAACAACCAGAATGCTGGTGTACCAATAGAAAAGTCCATCAGATTCTTCATAATAATATTACCGGCATTCTTTGCTCTTGTAAAACCGGTCTCAACCATTGCAAAACCAGCCTGCATAAAGAATACCATGGCTGCTCCCCAGAGCACCCATATTGTACTTGATGCACTAAACATAGAAATTCCTCCATTCTTCTATATTATTTTGTATTATATGATTACGGCAAGCATCTGCGGCTATTTCGGTCTCACAAACTAGTTGCCGCATAATTTGCGGCTATTTCGGTCCCATAAACTAGTTGCCGCAAAATAAAAAGGCGCCGTAGGTATTCTCCTACGACGCCCTTGCCGTTTATAAATTACATTATACCGACAAATTTTTAGATGTCAACTTAAACTTCACATATTTTTCAAACTTTATACATATTTACCTTAATTTAAAATTAAATTTGGTTAATTTTGTGAAATGTTACAAAACAGTTTTTCATCCTTTTATATCATCCTTCAAATACTGTTCTCTCACCTGTAACCCTACATTCGGGTAGTCGGTAATAATCCCCTGTACTCCCCGTTTTCCATACTTTATCATCATATTCTCATCATTTACAGTCCAGACATAAATTGGGTAACCCTTTCGCTTCATTCTGTGAACAAAATCTTTTGTCACAAATTGAAAATAGGGAGAAATAAAATCTGCCCTGCATGCCCGAAGCCGTCGTTCCGGAAAATATTCACTAAACCGCACCTTCACATCTGCTTTCGTGCGTCCCACCAAAAGTCCGGTTGTAATGCGGGAATCCAGTGTTTTTACAGTAAGGGAAACCTCATCCAGAAAAGACTTGATGCTGAACTGTCCATAATCATAGCCAAACCGTTTGCGCACCATATCCACAACCTCCCGCTCAAAACCCCTCTCCTTCAACTCAATATCCAGTCCTATTTTTCCTTTACATAATGCCAGTACCTCAGAAAACATTGGCACTCGGTAGTTCTCCTTTTGCGCAATTTCGTTGATTTCTTTATAAGTCAGACTACTGATTTCCCGACCTTGAATGCAGGCATCATGGAATACAATCAACATTTCATCCTTTGTCCTGCGCACATCCAGTTCTGCCATATCCACCTTTAAGTCGATTGCAATTTGAAATGCCTCCAGTGTATTCTCATGGCTTGCCAGAGCGCTCGCTCCCCGATGCGCAATAATCATTACCGTCTGCTGTTTCAATTCTCTTCCTCCCATTTTTATATAATCTGAAAATCCTATATTTAATTGAATAAACATAATTTATATTACAATTATAGCAAACTTTTTTGCAAAATAAATCATAGATTCTTTATTGCTATTTTTTCCTTTCGGTTATACAATATTACTGCACGTATATTTTATACTATGAAAAAATCAAAGGAGTGAAACAATTGGCAAATCCAATCGTAACAATTGAAATGGAAAATGGGGATATTATGAAGGCGGAATTATACCCTGACATTGCCCCTAACACAGTAAACAATTTTATTTCCCTGATTCAGAAGGGATTTTATGACGGACTGATTTTCCACCGCGTCATAAGAGGTTTTATGATTCAGGGTGGCTGTCCTGATGGCAACGGTACGGGAGGTCCCGGATACAGCATCAAGGGAGAATTCTCCCAGAATGGTTTTACCAACGACTTAAAGCACGAAAAGGGTGTGCTGTCCATGGCAAGAGCAATGGCTCCCAACAGTGCCGGCTCCCAGTTTTTCATTATGCACGAAACTTCCCCTCATTTAGATGGAAGTTATGCTGCATTTGGAAAAATTATTGAAGGTCAGGACATTGTAGACAAAATCGCTGAGGTATCTACCGATTACAGTGACCGTCCACGGGCAGATCAGGTTATGAAGAAGGTAACCGTAGACACTCAGGGTGTGGATTACCCGGAACCGGAGAAATGCTAAAACAACCTTATTTCTATTAATTTTTATTCAGTCAAAAACAGCGCAGAAACTTTTTCCTTTCTGCGCTGCTTTTATTTTTTCATTTTTCTGTTTTTACAGTCCATAACCCCGTAACGTAGCAAAATAATCGTCAGGGGTTTCTGCACGGCGAATCATCTGTGTACTTCCATCTTCCTTCAGCAGGATTTCTGCAGAACGCAATTTGCCGTTATAATTATATCCCATAGAAAAACCATGGGCACCGGTATCATGAATGACCAACGTGTCTCCAATCGCAATCTCCGGAAGTTCCCGGTCGATTGCAAACTTGTCATTGTTCTCACAGAGGGAACCGGTTACATCATACATGTGATCTGCAGGAGCAGTCTCTTTTCCCATTACTGTAATATGATGGTAAGCACCATACATAGCCGGCCGCATTAGATTGCAAGCACAGGCATCCACACCAATGTACTCTTTATAAGTGTGTTTTTCATGAATTACCTTGGTCACCAGATGACCGTAAGGCGCCAGCATAAACCGACCCAACTCGGTAAATATTTTTACATCACCCATTCCTGCAGGAACCAGTACCTCATCATATACTCTGTGTACCCCTTCTCCAATCACCAGAATATCATTCGGTTCTTTGTCCGGTGTATAAGGAATACCAACTCCTCCGGAAAGGTTAATAAAACTCAACTTAACACCTGTTTTCTCCTGAATCTCCACTGCCGTCTCAAACAAAATCTTCGCCAGTGTCGGGTAATAGTCGTTGGTCACTGTGTTGCTTGCCAAAAATGCATGCATACCAAATTCCTCTACACCCAGTTCCTTTAAGCGCTGATATGCCTCAATAATCTGGGGTTTCGTCATGCCATATTTGGCATCTCCCGGATTGTCCATAATCGTATTAGCAATGGAAAACTTTCCACCGGGATTAAAGCGGCAACATATTTTCTTTGGAATGCCTGCTGCCTCTTTCAAAAAATCAATGTGGGTAATGTCGTCTAAATTAATAATGGCATCCAGTTCCCGTGCCTTTACAAATTCCTCCGCCGGTGTGTCGTTGCTGGAAAACATAATGTCATCACCATGAAATCCACACATATCGGACATCATCAATTCTGTCAGGGAAGAACAGTCTGTACCACAGCCTTCTTCCTGTAAAATCTTCAAAATGGTAGGATTCGGAGTCGCCTTTACCGCAAAATACTCACGAAATCCAGGGTTCCATGAAAATGCCTGCTTCATCTTACGGGCATTCTCCCGAATTCCCTTTTCATCATACAAATGAAAAGGGGTCGGGTATTGTTCTGTTATTTTATCTAATTGTTCCTTTGTTACAAATGGTACCTTATTCATCACGAAGTCCTCCTGTCTAATGCTTCTCTTACTATAATCCACTTCATTCTTATTTGTCAAGATGAACTCCCCTGTATAAAGCAACCCGTTTATTTACATTTTACCGTAACAACTTTACTGTATGGACCATATACATAATTTCCATCGTCTCTCGTTGTAAGTACGCGGACATAATATTTTTTGCCTTTTTTCACTTTACTGCTGCCGCATTTGGAAATGGTAGTGCTATACTTTTTCTTTCCCGTTTCCGTTATCGTACCTACCTTTTTATAGCCTGTTTTCTTCTTCAGAGAAACTGAAATCTGGTAGGAAAGATTTTTCTGGTCACCCTTGATACTAACCGGCAGTTTACCATTTTTCTTACATTTGACAGACTTAACTGTAGTCTGCTTGCTTAACTGGGCAGTTCCGTTCACCGCCCGAATTTTAATGTAGTATTTCTTACCTTTCTTTAATGCCTTTCCATTCCATTTCTGAATGGTGTAGGAGTATACAGATTTACCGCTGACTGCCTTTACTGTTTTTATTTTTTGGTAGCCACTGTTTTTGCTGGTAGACAGATACACTTCATAACTGGT
>JAQXNR010000060.1 GCA_029098105.1 Lachnospiraceae bacterium | reverse complement strand
AATACGGGCATCCACCTCTGCCTCAGAAAACAACACTTTAATATGATCCTTCTGTTCCATGTTCTCTCCTTCCACCCCGGTGAACTCTCCCCTGTTATTCCTGCCGGTCAGCATGAAATACCATCTCCACCACAGATTTTGTTTGCTCTGTCACATAATATTCCGGACTCAGCCGCTCTCCCACAATCCAGACGACCTGGCTGCCATCGCATACTATAGGAATATGTTCTCTCATGTGTTTTGGTATTTTCTCATCTATAAAATATTTCTTCAGTGGTTTCTTATGCCCCTCCCGGTCAACTACAATAAAATCACCGGGACGCCTGTAACGAACCACCAACGTATCCCTTATTCTATCACAATCAATAATTTTCGTATAGTTTTTTTTCGGCATTTCAGCCCCTTTATAACCCGAAATTTCACGAAACGAAAAATATTTAACCAAATTTTCACAATTCGTCTCCATTTTATTTTCCCCAATCAACAGATTGCTATAACAAAGAAATGCTTCCAATCCATTTGGCAGTTGTGCCCGTCCGTTTCCGGATGCCTCCTCCGAAAGCAGCTGTTCCAATAACTGCAGGTGAATCTGCCCAATATCTTTCTGTCCTTTTCCGGTTTTGGAAATCATCTCCCGTAAAATCTGCCTCTGAAGAACAGCAGGCTGTTGCCGCATTTTTTTTACATTTACTTTGAAAAATCCACTCTCCCGATTCAGGCAATCTCGTTCCGGCTCCACATTCTGACAGACCCAATCCTGCGCCTGCCCCTTCACATAGTCCATCAGTGCTCCCGCCTGTTCTGCCAACTGGTTAATATGGTCCACCGCTCTGTCATTCAGCCGTTCCATCACCGGAAGCAATTCCTGTCGAATAACATTGCGGCTATATTTTCGGTCATCATTCGTCTCATCGGTACAATATGACATTTGATGTTCTTCTAAATACTGTTCCACCTCCCGGCGGTGTAGGCACAAAAGCGGACGAATCACCTGACATCCTTGCTGCCAGGAAACCGGACGCATTCCACAAAGCCCATCCACTCCCGTTCCCCGCATCATCCGGAACAGCACCGTTTCCGCCTGGTCTTCCCCGTGATGCGCCACAGCCACGACACTGTGGGGTCGTTCTGCCGCAATCCGGGCAAAACATCGGTAGCGGAATTCCCGTCCCGCTTCCTCCTCTGTCATCTTTTCCCTTTGCGCCAGTTCCGGCACATTTCCGGAAACCACCCGGCACTCCACTTCCCATTCCCGGCACAACGCCTCTACAAAATGCTGGTCTCTGAGTGCAGTCTCTCCACGAATGCCATGATTTACATGCACCGCCAGCAATTCCCAGGAATCCGGAGTTGCCGCTGCTTCCCGTTGCAATTCTCGCAGCAGACTGAGAAGGCATACCGAGTCCGCGCCGCCGGACACACCTGCCACGACCAGTTTCACATCTTTTAGCATATTCAATTCTTTGATGAATTCTTTTACTTTTGCAATCATACTATACAGTATATTCCATTCTCACACTTTTTTCCACACCGAAAATACCATTACCGTCATGTCGTCCTTAATCCGGCTCATACCTTTTTCCTGAATTTTAGACAACAGTTCCTGTGCTACCATCTGCGGACTGCTAGTGTCCATATGAACCAGCACATCCTTTATATACTCCTCTTTCTCCTCCACGATTACGGCATCCATCACCCCATCAGACACCATGACAACCAAATCTCCATCCTGCATATCCAACTCTATAGCATCGC
Source organism: Lachnospiraceae bacterium (assembly GCA_029098105.1). Lineage (GTDB taxonomy): Bacteria > Bacillota > Clostridia > Lachnospirales > Lachnospiraceae > NC2004. Next base: position 4,478 of record JAQXNR010000060.1, on the reverse strand, counting down.
AGTCCATCTCCGAAAAAACGCCAGCCGGCAGGGAAGTGGACACCACTGTTTCCACCTGTTCTCCACGTTTAATAAAAGTCGCTGCCGCTCCTATTTTGACCAGACGTGCCACTCCGGTAAACAGATTCATACTGAAAAAATCCAAAGTGGCATAAGCGGTATTGTCAAAATTCAATGCCATCACAGAATTCGCCAGTTTTAATGCCAGTTCCTGATCAAAGCCTGCCTCTAAAAATTCTTCCAGCAGTTCAATCAAAGCCGCACTGACATCATAGGCCCGCTTTCCCGTTCCCATTCCATCCGAAAGCATTGCCACAAACCGCCCGTCTTCCAGGTTCATATAAGAAAAATTATCTCCATTCGTACGCCCTTCCACAGCATACCGTTGAATTCCTTTCACCACATGGAATGCAGGATCCTCCACAAAAGAGTACACTTCATAGTCCTTTGTAATCACTGCTTTACAGTTCTCTGCCGGACGGTAATGCTTATGGTATACTGCCGATATATGAGCCGCCATCTCCCGGGCGGTCATAAGTGCTCCGACCCGGCACTGTGCCACCACATACAGAACATCCGGTTCCTGCTCCCGCTTCCAAAAAAGCACCTGTTTCACCTGTACCTGCCGGGTCTTGAGACGTAGCCTCAGAAGCATTTCCATGCTTTCATCCCTGCCACAGTCCTGTACCAGTTCACTGGAAAAGGCATTCATCATCACCGCCACGTCTCCCACCTGATTCGCCAGCATTTCCCGACCCTCTGCCAGTTTCTGCTGTAATATACGATTGGATTTCGCCCGCTCAAAACTTAAATTCGCCCCCACCATGAAGGCCTCCTGATTGTCACAGACCCGGGCAAATTCTTCTGGAATATCCTCCTTACTGATTCCTCCCTTTTCATCCAGAGCAAGAAATATGGATTTCGCCGCACCATAGGTCTGCTCCGGATTCACGTTGTAGCACCGATACCTGCCCTCACACTGGTCGCATACATTTTCCTTCATCTGCATATACATTGTAGAAATGTCCTGCTCATCAAAAGCACCCGCCGGTTTTGGCAAATTCAAAAGCCCATGCTGCAACTTAAAAAAACCTCCGGCAAAATCTCGCATTTTCTCCCTTACCGTACGCCCCAACTGCTCCTGCATCAAATCCATAACGGCAGTTTCCTCTACATTTTTTTGCTGCAAAAAAGATTTGGGAAGAAATAAGAAGATGACTCCTGATGTCACCAGTCCTTTCAATGAATTAGAGGCAAGGCTTGTCCCATCCACGCCAAATTCCACTGCTAATGCCATCAATGCCATGCCGAGAAATACACCCAGTCGTCCCATTTCCCGCAGCAGCCCCGCTGCCACCCCAAACAGAGTAACCAGCCCCAACACATTAAAATCCTGTAACTGGTAAGCCAGCACTGCACCAGACAGTGCGCCCACCAACGTACTCTCCAGCGTACCATATACATATGCGGTCCAGAGTATGGCGAAATAACAGACCGATTCCGCAATGGCAAAAGTGGCATACATAGAACCGGGAAGCCCATACAAAACGATTGCCAGCAAAAGGCAGCCCGCAATGAATATTTTCCGGTTCGAACCTCCCGCCTGAATTAACTGCCATTCCTTCCGGGACAATCCGGAAAGCAGCAGAAAAGCAAGACACCCTGTAATCACACCTTCCAGTGCAGCCTCCAAAATTGCCAAAACCGTCATTCTCTGGTTACTCCAGAGATACCGAACGCCTCCCACCTGAGACGTTATTAGACCACCATCTAATGTTGCTCCGCTAATACTCCATACCAGTATTTGAGTTGCCAGAAGGCAGAATCCTGCCAGCACAGACATTCTTACCCAGCCTCCCGGACTTTCCGCCTTTTTCTCCGCCCGCATGCGAAATGCCTGACAAGAAATAAAAAACAGAAAGGCAAACACCGTAAACGTAATCCCGCCGGAAACCGACTGGGCTGACAACACCCCCAAAAGCATCGCCAAAAAGAGCCAGACGCCTCCAACCCCTTCGATTTGTGCCGCTGCCCAGAACGCCGCCGCCAGAGGATTCATTTCAAAGCAAACCGCCCTCCCCACAAAAAAACCAATCACACTTACAAAAATCTGCTCCTTGGTAACCTTTAAACCCCGCTTCATTTTGGTTCCCCCTATTTGAATTCTATTTGGTGTGGGTTATTATAGATTACTTGAACTCATACTTTTTGTAGAATTGAGGGCAGAATATAAATTTTTTTATTTTAATACATCACCCGCTCGTTATCAAAGGCTTTGGTCACCACCCCGGCGAGAAGGGCACCCAGCACCAGATTCACAGCAATGGCATAGAGAACCTGCACATTAGTAATCTCCTGGGTCAAAATATTGCGCAGTGCCATAGTAGAACCATAGAGGGGAATAAAATAAGAAGTTACCGGGGTATCCCCACTGACAAACATCGTCATCATTCCCGTTACAATTACTACCATGTATGCCGGCATAACATAGGAGGAGGCCTCCTTCATATTTTTTGCAAATACGGCACATACTGTAATAATCGCCACATATACGAACACCAGACTGACAATCAACAGTAGCATTAGCACCGTCTGGGAAACAGAAATGTGAAACTCCATGCCGTTTTCATTCATTGCCTTAACAAAAGTAGGGAAAGAAAGAAGCATGCTGATTCCATACACCAGGGCAGACAATGCCGCCAACACCATTAATGCCAGCAATTTCCCGTATACGATATGACTGCGTTTTACCGGTGCTACCAACATCGTCGCCATCGTTCCCCGTTCTTTTTCCCCGGCAATCGCATCCGTTCCCAGAGACATCACTCCGGCAAATAAAAGCATACAAATCATGTAGGGTAAAATCATACCGAGCATTTTCCCTCCCGCCTTGTCCTCATCCTGTATTACATTCTGGGCGTTGTCAGAATCTACAGTAAACACCTGTATGTCATCCAGGTTGCCAAGTCGCTGGTACAAGAGGGTACTCCGGTAATTTTCCAAGTATTCATAGAAAATGCTTTTTGCACTACTGCTGTAATCCTCGCTGGGATTATAAAAGGTTTTTACCTGGGGAATGGCATCCCCAGTCTGGTATTCTGAAACCTGATTCATAAATCCTTCGGGAAACTCAATCAGAAAATCCAGGTCTCCACTGCGAATGTCCTCTTTTGCCTGTTCAAACTCTTTTTTCTCCTCTGTATAGGTAATCTCTGCACTGTCTTTGATGTCCAAAGCACCAAGGTAGTCCTGCCAACTCTGGGGCGCCCGGTAAACCATGACCTGAGCCCGGTGGGATTCAATATCCTCCTGCATATTCTGAACCATAAGCCCCATAATGCCATAAATAATCAGCATGATGACCACAGGCATAACAAACAGCGCCATCAGCATTTTTTTGTCAAACAATACCCGTCTTAATTCTTTCCGAAATATCGTACCTATTGTTTTCATAAAGTACCTCCTTTGCCTTTTGCTGCCTCTGTTTCGTGCTGACGCATCTGGGCATCCAAATCTTCCAGTTCCCGCCGCTCCTGTTCATCGGTTACATGTTCCCGGTAAATAGAAAAGAATGCCTCCTCCAAATCATCCGTTTCTGTTTTTTCCAGCACTTCCTCAAGGGTGCCCTCAAACACGGCACTTCCATTAATAATCATCGCCAGCCTGTCACAAAGTTTCTGTGCCTCCGACATAATGTGGGTAGACACGACTACCACCTTACCCTGCTCCTTTAAAACCCGCAGGTAATCGGTCACCGCCCGGGCCGTTACAATGTCCAGTCCATTGGTCGGCTCATCGAAAATTACCACCTCCGGGTTGTGTACCAGACTTACCGCAATAGATGTTTTCTGTTTCATTCCCGTGGACAACTCCTCCACTTTTTTGTCCTGAAATTCCGTTATACCAAAATAGGGAAACAACTCTTCCTGCCGACGGGCAATCTCCTCCTCACTCATTCCATGCAACTGTCCGAAAAAATGAAACAGGTATTTAGGGGAAAACTGAGGATCCAGTTTCAATTCACTGGTCAAAAAGGCAATGCTCTGCCGTACCTTTTTCCCTTCCTTTACTGTATCCTGCCCCTGCACCAGAATCGTCCCTTGTGTTGGTTTCAGCAAGGTTGCAATACAGCGCAGCGTAGTTGTCTTTCCGGCACCATTGGGTCCCAGCAATCCAAATATTTCTCCCTCCCGGGCTGTAAAGGATACATCCCGGACTGCCACCTTACGATTTTTCTTCGTCTTCTGCTGCTGCATCTGTTTTTTGGACAACTTGTAAATTTTGGTAATATTATTTACTTCAATCATATCGATGTTTCCTTTCCAACTATGTAATTTTTTAGGTAATTGCGAAATGGTATGTTTTTAATATCATAAACACAATTTATATAACATTCGCTTCGTTGTCCTCCCTTCGGTCGGTACAAAGGCGCTCATTTATATATAAATTTGTGTTTATTTAATTGAAACATATGATTT
>JAQXNR010000059.1 GCA_029098105.1 Lachnospiraceae bacterium | reverse complement strand
CGACACCGGAAGTAGAGAATACAGTTTCAGCGGAAGAAGTTGTAGCGCCGACGGTGGAAGATACTGCTCCAGCGGAAGAAGTTGTAGCGCCGACGGTGGAAGATACTGCTTCAGTGGAAGAGCCCTTTAATATGCCGCTTTCAGATGAAGTGCTGGAAGGAATTGATTTCAACGAAGATTTAACGAAAAGTCTTTCTGAAGACCACGGTGTAGAGGGATTGCTTCAGGAGGAGTCACTTTCTCCACGGGCGTTGAAGAAGCAGCAAAAGAAAGCGGAGAAGGAACAGCGTAAGGCAGAGCGTGCAGCCGCTAAACAGGCGAAGAAAGAGGCTGCCCGCCTGGCAAAGGAAGCAAAGAAGAACGTTGCAATTACACAGCCAGGAATGCAAGAGGAACAATTTGAGACTACGATTTCTCTGGATTCCAGTGAGACAGAGGAACAGAATGCTTCTGTTGATACCGGAGTGGATGCGCAACCAGATGGATTTCTCAATAAATTGTCCTATGTTCTGTTTGGTCCTGAGGAGGATGATGCTCCCACAGAAGAGGAACTAGCCGCCATAGAAGAGAAAAAAGCGAAAAAAGAACAGCGCAAGCAGGAGAAACAGCAGAAAAAAGCCGAGCAGAATGAACAGAAGGCGGTTAAGAAGAAACAGGCAATGGAGATGGCTGTTGTAAAGAAAGCGGCAGCGAAAGACAAAAAAGAGAAAATTCGCCAGCAGGAAGAGGAAGAGGATGCGAAGGAAAAACGCATTACTCCAAAGGCAGTTGTCACAGTGGCAGTGATTTTGCTTGTACTTGGAGTTACGGTTGTGTTTGGAACGAATCAGTTTACTTACCACATGGCAATTAGCCGGGCAACGAATTATTTCGAAATGCAGAAATACAAAAAGGCATACGAGCAGATTGTTGGTGTGGATGTAAAAAATCGGGACAAGCAGATTCGGGACAAAATATACTGTGTTATGTATGTACAAAGCCAGTTGGACGCCTATGACAATTTTTATAAACTGGAGATGTATGAAAATGCTTTGGATTCTCTTGTAAAGGGAACCCGAAAATACAATGCGCATATTGAAGAAGCAAAGAAACTGGGAATTGAGTCTGATTTAAATGAACTGAAAGCACAGGTAGATGGCCGGCTTCAGAATGAATTTGGATTGACTTCCCAGACCGTGGAACAATGGCTCACATTGGATCAGGAGACCTACACAGAGCAACTGCGTAATTATGTGTTAAATCGGAATTTCAATAACGAAACGGCAAAGATGGACTAGAAAGTGAGGATATAAAATGATTGCAATAATTGACTATGATGCTGGTAATATTAAGAGTGTAGAAAAGGCGATGACTTACCTGGGACAGGAAGCCTTGATTACAAGAGACCATGATACGCTGCTTCATGCAGACAAGGTGATTCTTCCGGGAGTAGGTGCTTTTGGCGATGCAATGGAAAAGTTGCGGGAATATGGTCTGGTTTCCGTAATTGAACAGATTGTAAGTAAAGATACGCCCTTTTTGGGAATCTGCCTTGGGCTTCAGTTGCTGTTTGAGGAGAGTGAAGAGACACCAGGCATTGCCGGACTTGGATTATTACCAGGGCGGATTGAACGGATTCCCGATTGCCCCGGTCTTAAGATTCCTCACATGGGATGGAATTCGATTGAGATTCGACCCGATTCCCGTCTGTTTCAAAATGTTCCTAATCAGTCTTACGTCTATTTTGTACATTCCTATTATTTGCGTGCGAAAAATCCGGAGGATGTAGTGGCAACTACAGAATATTCCACACAAATTCACGCTTCTGTAGAACATAATAATATTTTTGCCTGTCAGTTTCATCCCGAAAAGAGTTCTACTGTAGGGTTACAGATTCTGAAAAATTTCATCGAATTAAAGGAGGACTTCTAAGATGCATACCAAACGTATTATTCCTTGTTTAGATGTAAATGCCGGACGGGTTGTGAAAGGTGTCAATTTTGTTAATCTTCAGGATGCCGGAGACCCGGTGGAGATTGCAGCCGCTTATGACAAAGCGGGAGCTGACGAATTGGTTTTTCTGGACATTACTGCTTCCTCAGATGCCCGTAATATTATGATTGATATGGTGCGCAGAGTGGCAGAAACTGTATTTATTCCCTTTACCGTAGGGGGAGGAATCCGTACGGTAGATGATTTTAAAATGATTTTAAGAGAAGGCGCTGACAAAATTAGCATCAATTCTTCAGCCATCAATACACCGGAACTGATTTCCGAAGCGGCGATGAAGTTTGGAAGCCAGTGTGTTGTCGTTGCTATTGATGCCAGAAGACGGGAAGACAACAGTGGATGGAATATATACAAAAATGGCGGACGGATTGATGTGGGGATAGATGCCGTAGAATGGGCGGCAAAAGTTTGTGAACTGGGAGCCGGAGAAATTCTCCTGACCAGCATGGATTGTGACGGAACAAAGGCGGGATACGATTTGGAATTGACCAGACAGGTGTCTGAGGCAGTCAGCATTCCGGTAATAGCATCCGGTGGAGCAGGAACCAAAGAACATTTTTATGATGCCCTGATCGAGGGAGAGGCGGATGCGGCTTTGGCGGCATCTTTGTTTCACTACAAAGAATTGGAAATTGTGGAACTGAAAAAATATTTGCAGCAACGTGGTTTGTCTATGAGGATTTAGGTGGAAGTTTATGGTTTTTTTATATATTTTTATTGGTGTTGCAGTGATGTGCATCACTTGCTACATTGTACTCAATATGCAGTTAAAAACACTGGAGAATAAGGTGAAATTGGAATACCAGGAATTTGAGGCTGCGATGAATGAATTGGAGTGCGTGGAAGAAGACATTGCCATAATGTCTGAATCACTGAATACAGCAATTCGTACTTATAATGTGGCAATTCAGGTATTTCCCTGTTCTCTTGTGGCAAAACTGAAAGGGTTAAAAGAAATACCACAGTACCGGATGGATACGGAAAAGTAAGGAGGCTTATGAAAGCATGGGCAAAAAGGTTAAAAGTGGCAAAACTTCACATGCCAGACTCAGTGGATTTAAACTTTATTTTTTAATTTTGTTGTTAGATGTAATAGTGGGAGGAATCTGGTATTATGTGTCCTTTCCCGCATTGAATATTCACAGTCAGGCATTCTGGTCGATTTTGATTGTATTGATTACTGCGGATACGCTTGCGATTGCAGTATCCCATGTAGGTTCTTTTATTGGTAAAAAAATGACTGGACGTGAAGTTCTGAGCAAAATTGGCAATGATGCTCTGGCAGTATTATTTCTGGATGCTGCCATTATTCTTATTGTCATTTTCGGTTCGCTTGCCGGTTGGAAACTGCTTCGTGCCAAGTCCTATGCATCCCTGCTGAATGTGCAGAAACGGGAATTTACGGAAGATATTCCAGAGAGTGACAGTGTTACGAATATTGCTCTGATGGATACTGAAAGTGCCCGTATATTCGGAAACCGGGAAATCGGCTCGCTCTCTGATGTAGTAAGCCAGTATGAAGTGGAAAGTGATTACACACAGATTAATCTGAAGGGATACCCCAAAAAGGTAGCGCCTTTAAAATATGCTTCTTTCTTTAAATGGCTCAAAAACCGAAAGAGTGGAATCCCCGGCTATGTAGAGGTTGACCCGGTAAATTCAGATGCTGACTACCAGAAAATGAAACAGGGAATGAAATATGTACCGTCAGGGTATTTTAATGACAATCTGATGCGTCATGTGCAGTTTCAGTACCCTACTAAGATGATTGATGGTTACTATTTTGAGATTGATGATGAAGGCAATCCTTACTATATTTGTCCCTGTAAAAGTGCAAGAATTGGATTGTTTGATGGCATGGATGTAGTGGGGGCGATTATTTGTGACCCGATTACTGGTGACAGCAAGTATTACAAAGTAAAGGATATTCCCAACTGGGTAGATCGGGTGTATGACGGAGATTTGTGTACCCGCAAGTATGACTGGTATGGTGTCCTGTCCGGAGGTTACTGGAACAGTGTCATTAGTCAGACAAATTGTACTAAGACGACAGATGATTACGGTTATATTGCTCTGGAAGATGATGTATGGGTATATACCGGTGTTACTTCCCTGAACAATGACCAGTCCAATGTCGGGTTTGTCATGATTAACCAGCGAACTTCAGAGGCTCGGTACTATGTGGTTTCCGGTGCGGAAGAATATTCTGCCATGAAGTCTGCAGAAGGAACTGTACAGGAAAAGAATTATCAGGCGTCCTTCCCCTGTCTGATTAATGTAGAAGGACAGCCTACCTATATTATGGTATTGAAGGACAATGGGGGACTGGTAAAAATGTATGCTATGGTAAATGTGGA
>JAQXNR010000058.1 GCA_029098105.1 Lachnospiraceae bacterium | reverse complement strand
TGTTCGCCTCCCCGACTATCTGCATATCGTCCTGAACCTGTAACAATCCTTTTAGCATGTCCACCATTTTCTGATTATCATCTGCAATCAGTATTCTAATATTTTTACTCATAGCACCCTCCATAAAATTGTAAATATTTGTATATTGCTATTTCATTATAATAGGGCATGCCGTTTTTTACAATATTTTCCAGTCGCAATTCCTGACATCCTATGGTAAAAAACGGCATAAATCTACTGTTCTAGCATATTTTCAAGAAAAATTCCATAACCTTTTGTAGAATCATTTACAAACACATGCGTAACTGCACCAATTACCTTTCCATCCTGTATAATCGGAGATCCACTCATTCCCTGTACAATCCCTCCGGTCAGAGAAAGCAGTTCCTCATCGGTAATCCGGATTACCATATTCGGAGAATCTGCATCGGCTCCCAGATTCACCTTTTCAATACGGATTTTATATAGGTGCTGCACGCCACTTACACAAGACTGGATATAGGCATCCCCTTCCTGTACCTCCTGCTTTAATCCGACCGGAAGTACCTTTCCCCGGGCATAACTTAGCAAATTCTTTTCTCCGTTTCCGAAAATTCCAGAATCCGTATTTTTATCAATTGTTCCCAGGAGATACCTCTGGGAATAATCAATACTTCCTACCAGTTCTCCCGGAGAACCATTTCGTCCCTCCATAATATAGGAAATCTTCGCCTGGTAAATTCTACCTTTGCCACTCTCTAACAATTCTCCTGTGTCCACATCGCTAACTCCATGTCCCAATGCACCGAAACTACCATCCTCACCAACATAAGTCAAGGTTCCAATTCCCTGTGTATCATCCCGCACCCAGATTCCACATTTGTACTCTTTATTTTTCTTTGTCTCTACCGGAACAACCCGCACTTTTATATTCTGTTGATTTCTCCGCAAAGTCAGAACAACCGGTGTCGTACCATTTTTTTCAATCTCATCCAGCAGTTGGGACTTATAGTGAATGCTTTTTCCATTAACCGCAGTGATATAATCCCCTTTTGCCACTATATTTTCCGCTGGATTCTGAACTCTTCCATTGCAATCTGTCACTGCAGTCGTACCCAGCACCAACACACCATCTGTTTCCACATAAATTCCCACCGGCTCTCCGCCGGGAATGACACTTGTACGGGAAACAGTGCTGACTTCCACCTGTTTTAGTGGAATCAGTCCAAACAACCGTACTTTTATAATATAATCGGAAAAATCATTGCTGGCCAGTGTAAAAGGTTCTGAAAGGTTGACTGTAGAAACTGCCGTCCCTGAACTGCCGGATTGGGACATCGCCTCCAGAGTCTCCTGGTTCTGACCATCCGATTGTCCCAGCGTCTGGTAAATATCTGCCCGGGCGGGAACGTGAAAGTCAAACTGTGTATCCTCCCCTTTTACAATCTGAATTTTTTCCGGAATCGCCTGACGGTAAATCAGCACCTGGCAGAAAGCAATTCCCAGTATACCCACTACCAGAAGACCCATTAATATTCTTCGATATATATCATATCCCCAGGAATTTCGATCTACCACATTCCATATTTTATACTCCTTTGTCTCCATAATTGTTCCTCCCTATAACTCCTCCCCATACTATTTTCCACCAATAAAATTTCTTATTTTCTGAATTTGCGGCAGAAAAAAAAGACATACTAATCTTCAAGATTTAGTATGTCTTTTTCGATTTTCGCTAGTCTAGCAAGTTATTGGAAAAGATTAAAAAGTTCGTTTGCTTTCCTGTGCCATTTTTTTCATTTCTTTCGCACTTTGCATAACGGTATCCGTAATCTGGGCTCCTCCCAGCAATCGGGCAAGTTCCTTTACCGATTCCTCCTCGTACAGCATTTTAATCTCTGTTCTCGTGGAATCCTCCGCCATTTTCTTGGCAATCCTGAAATGCGTATCTGCCATAGCTGCAATCTGCGGCAGATGGGTAATACAGATGACCTGATGCTTCTGACTGATTACATTTAACTTCTCTGCTACCATCTGAGCGGTACGTCCACTGACTCCGGTATCAATCTCATCAAACACCAGGGTTTGTACCTGGTCTACATCTGCCAGTACGGATTTCACTGCCAGCATAATACGGGACAGTTCTCCACCCGATGCCACCTGACCAATGGGACGCATAGGCATTCCCGGATTGGTGGAAATCAAAAAAGTTACTCTGTCATATCCTGTAGCGGTGGGTTCCTCTTCCTGCTCCAGCACAATGGAAAATTCCACCTGTAAAAAATTCAAATCAATCAACACTTCTCTAATCTGCTTCGTCATCTGCTGTGCATAGTTATTTCGAATGGAAGAAAGAGCAGAACAGGTTGCCAGCAAATTCTTCCGGGCTTTTTCACAAGCCGCCTTCAACTCTTCCCGGTATTTCTCGGCATTTTTATATTTGTCCAGTTCTTTTTCCTTTTCCTCCGCGTATTCTATGATTCTGGAAATGGAATTTCCATATTTTGCTTTTAACTGGTTGATGGTGTTCAGACGGTTCTCGGTTTCCCGGTAAACTTCTTCATCAAAAGTCATATCAGTCAGATACTCCGACAGTTCCCGGTTAAAATCACTAATCAGCGCATCCATCTGCCCTAACTGCGCATAGAGACTGCGGGTAGTTGCGTCAATCTCCTCCACACCTGTCATTTCTTTCAGGCATTGTCCCAGAAGACTGGACACTGTGTTGTCCCCCAGTGTGCCGGTCATGCGCTGTACGCTTCCCAGTGCTCCCATAATCTGCTTCGCATTCAACTGTTTTTTATATTGCTGCTCCAGTTCTTCATCCTCACCTGGCCGCAGTCTTGCCTCATAAATTTCCTTTACCTCATACTCCAGAAAACTGATTTCCCGAAGCATTCTATCCCCATCCATAATAAAATTTTCGTATTCGTTTTTTAATTTACGGTATTCCTCATACTGACTCTCACATTTAGTCCGCAATTCTTTAGCCTGCTCTCCCGCATACTGGTCGAGAAGTTCCAACTGATTCGCCGGATCTTTGAGCGTCAAATTCTCCTGCTGCCCATGTAAATCCAGTAACAGTGCTGCTACTTCCCGCAACGTTGCCAGGTTCACAGTTTCTCCATTAATGCGGCAAACGTTCCGATTTGGCATAATTTTTCTGGAAATCATTAACTGATTTTCCTCCAGCACAATGTCTCGCTGTGCCAGTTGCTCCTTCACTTCTTCCTGCTCCACAGAAAACAGTAATTCAATCAGCGCATATTCCGCATTCTGCCGAATCCAGTCCCGGTTCACCTTACCTCCCAGCGCCGCCTCTATGGAGCCAATCAAAATAGACTTTCCCGCCCCGGTCTCTCCAGTCAGTATATTCAGATGGTCAAAAAAATCCACTTCTATTTCATCAATCAACGCCAGATTTTTCACATGTAGATTCAGTAACATCCTATTCCTCCCCATCTGCGCCCTGCGCAAATTTTCCTATTGTATCAATCACTTCATTCGCCATATCATTACTGCGAATCGCACAAAAAATCGTGTCATCTCCAGCGATGGAGCCCACCACACCATAAATATTAAGATTGTCCAAAGCAGCCGCCACTGCCATGGCAAGACCAGCCACAGTCTTAATGACAATAATATTCTGCGCGGTTTCCATAGTCAGAATGCCGTCCCGCAGCACCCGTCGGTAGCGCACCATATTGGACTGCTCCTGATTTTTCAACAGCGCGTATTTCGCCTTTCCCCCAGGAAAAGCAATTTTCGTCAGTTTTAATTCCCTTATATCCCGGGAAATCGTAGCCTGGGTAGAAGGAAAACCTGCTTCTGCCAGCCGTTCCGCCAATTCATCCTGAGTCTCTATATCATAGTTTTCTATAATTTCAATCAACTTTGCCTGTCTGGACGCTTTCATTGCAGTTCCTCCTACTATTGCATCTTATTGCGCAGCACTTCATAAAAACTGGAGTGGCGAAGCCGCACCAGATTCGCATCATGGGGTGAGCGACAAATTTCTATGACATCCGACGGCATCATACTTCTTCCAGTCTGTCCGTCAAAGGTTGCCGCTGCTTCCTCCCTTGCCGTCCGCACCGGTTCCAGTTCAATCCGCAAAACATCCTCCTCAGAGAGAATCACACTACGGGCAGAAAAAGAATGGGGGGAAATGGGCGTAACTACTAAAAGATTCGTCCGGGGACACACCACCGGACCACCCGCGGACAAATTATAAGCAGTAGAACCTGTGGGAGTAGAAATCACCACCCCGTCTGCATCATACACATTTAACAGTTCCCCATTGACATGAATCCGTAACCGGATGATTCGGGACAATCCGCTTCTGCTGACCACAATGTCATTCAATGCAATGTCCTGATATATCTGCTCTCCTTCATGGTACATTGTCCCCTGTAGCATCATGCGTTTTTCAAGACGAATGTCATCTTGTAACAAATGGTCCAGTAGTCGGGTAACATCCTCCGGCTCTGTCTGGGTCAGAAATCCCAGATTTCCCAGATTTACTCCTACCAGTGGAATCTCACTAGGGTAAACGGCCCGTTCCGTTCGCAAAATAGAACCATCCCCACCCAGTACCATAATACAATCGCACCCTTTTGGCACTTCCAACGGCTCTCGCATTTCTTCCAGAGAACGCTCCACCATCCAGGTCGCTCCACCGGCTTCGGCGATATAACGGCGTATCTGGTTCGTCACACAATATTCCCTGTCCTTATCCGAATTTTTAATCAGGAGAAAATTTTTCATTGTTCATCCTCTTTTTCTTCCATTCTGCTGCCCACCAAATGGTAAACACGTCAACTATTTCAAACTGCTGTGGGAACGCTCCACTACCTGCGAAACTGTGAAGGGCATTTCCTCCGGCTGCTGCTCTTCAGTCTTTTTAAGATGCAGCAAGTATTCAATGTTGCCCTCCGGTCCTTTAATAGGAGAATAATCCAAATGGAGCAGAGCAAACCCGTTCTGCCGGGCAAAGGACGTCACCATTTCAATGACCTGTACATGTACTTTCGCATCCCGCACGACTCCCTTTTTTCCAACCTTTTCCCGTCCCGCCTCAAACTGGGGTTTAATCAGTGCTACGATTTCTCCCTGGTCTTTGAGTAACTGCCGGACTGGTCCCAGTACTTTTGTCAGAGAAATAAAGGAAACATCAATCGACGCAAAATCCAGTTGGTCTTCAATATCATCCGGAGTGACGTAGCGTATATTAGTCTTTTCCATAACCACCACTCTGTCATCGTTGCGAAGTTTCCAGTCCAACTGTCCATGTCCTACATCTACCGAATATACCTTTACTGCACCATTTTGCAACATACAATCTGTAAATCCTCCGGTGGAACTGCCGACATCCATGCATATTTTATTTTCCAAGGCGACACCAAACTGCTCCACTGCCTTTTCCAGTTTGAGTCCTCCCCGGCTGACATAACGCAGGGTATTCCCCCGTACCTCAATGGGAACCGCGGCATCAAATGTGGCTCCCGCCTTGTCCTCCCGCTGCCCGTCCACAAATACAATGCCGGACATAATGACCGCTTTCGCTTTTTCCCGGGAAGTTGCCAGTCCTCTCTGAACCAGCAGTACATCCAATCTTTCCTTCTTCATAAACAAGCCTCGTTCTTTTTTATTTTGTCTGTGTTTTTATATTATGACATCCGGTTCCGTCATGATTTCCGGTTCTTCTTCAAATATGCTGTCACCGCCTTGTAAATGCCATCTGCATCAATTCCCAGCATGTGAGTCAGTTCCGGAACCGAACCATGCTCTACAAAACGATCCTCAACAGCAAGCGTGGTAATCCGGCACTTTATATCCTGTTTTCTCAAAAATGCCGCAACCATCTGTCCATATCCCCCCTGGTACACATTGTCCTCCACAGTCACCAATGCATCGTGGGATTTCGCCAGACGGCGGATTCCCTCTTCATCAAGTGGTTTTATAAAACGGGCATTGACCAGCGTAATGGAATGTCCCTCCTCTTCCAGTCTCCGGTACACCTTAACCCCTTCTTCCATCATTTTACCGACACAAATTAGGGCAACCTTTTTCCCGGAATAAATGACCTCACTCTTTCCCAGTTCAATCGGAGCCTGATGCTCCTTCAACTCGTAATAAGCAGAACCTCGAGGGTACTTAATCGCAATCGGTCCCCTGTACTGCACCGCAAACTCCAGCATTCGGGACATTTCATAGCGGTTCTTTGGTGCCATTACAGTCATATTGGGAATGTGGCTTAGGTAGGAAATGTCAAAAATTCCCTGGTGGGTGTCTCCATCTGCTCCCACAAGACCGGAACGGTCCACTGCAAAAATAACCGGAAGATTTTGCAGACACACATCATGAAGAATCTGGTCATAGGCACGCTGCAAAAAAGAGGAATATACCGCCACTACCGGATGTAGACCTGCTGCTGCCATACCTGCAGCGAAAGTCACACCGTGTTCCTCTGCGATTCCCACATCGAAGAAGCGCTTCGGGTATTCCTTTGCAAAAGCTGTCAGCCCAGTCCCATCCGGCATGGCTGCTGTAACGGCAACCAAATCTTCGTGTTCTGCTGCCAAGGCAACCAGTTTTTTGGAAAATACATCCGTATAGGTCGCCACTTCTTTCTTTTTGATTGCTTTTCCCGTTTCAATATGAAAGGGTTCCACACCGTGAAAATGCTGTGGGTATTTCTCTGCAATGCGGTAACCTTTTCCCTTTTTGCTCACCACATGAATTAAAATGGGGCGCTTTTTTGTTTTTGCCATCTCAATGGTATCCACCAGCAGGGAGACATCGTGTCCATCCACAGGACCTACATAAGTAATTCCCATATCCTCAAAAAGCATCCCCGGAACAAGAAGTTGCTTGATGGAATCTTTGGAACGCTTCACAGTTTTGGCCAGCGGATAGCCGATTCTGGGAATGCTTAAAATTGCCTGCTCCACATCTCCCTTAAATTCATTGTAACGGTCACCCACTCGAATTTTATTCAGGTATTTCGACATACCACCTACATTTTCGGATATAGACATTTTATTGTCATTTAAAATAATAATCAGATTGCTTTTCAACTGACCAATATTGTTCAATGCCTCGAATGCCATGCCACCGGACAAGGCGCCATCGCCAATCACCGCAACAATGGTTTCATCACTTTTCTTTAAATCCCTTGCCCGGGCAAAACCATAAGCAGCAGACAGGGAAGTGGAACTGTGTCCCGTATCAAAACAATCTGCCCTACTCTCGTATGTTTTCGGGAAACCACTCATCCCTTTAAACTGACGCAAATTGTCAAATCCCGCCTTACGTCCGGTTAAAATCTTATGGGTATAGGATTGATGCCCTACATCCCAAATCAGTTTGTCTTCTGGAAACTGAAGACACAGATGCAGTGCCATCGTCAGTTCCACCGCTCCCAGATTGGAAGCCAGATGCCCTCCTGTCCGGCTCACATGGTTCATAATAAATTCCCGTATTTCTGCTGCCAGCCCTTCATAGTCGGAAGGATCAATTCTTTTAATGTCATTCGCCTCATTGATTTTATCTAAAATGGCCATTTTACCGTACCTCTCTGAAATAAAAATTCCCTATTTCTCCCGCTGTACCAAATAATTTAGAAGTTCTGGTAAGAACGGATTGTCTGCCGGAAGTTTCTCCAGTATCGCAACGGCTTCCCGGGTCAACTCTTCTACCTTTGCCTTTGCGGCGGTAATACCATATACTGTAGCATAGGTGTATTTGTGATTCTTTGCATCACTGCCCACTGGTTTCCCCAGAGTCTGGCTGTCACTCACAATATCCAGTATATCATCCTGAATCTGAAAGGCCAGTCCAATATTGGCTGCCACCTTCTCTACAAGGCTTACCTGTTCTTCATCCGCTCCGGCCAGTATGGCACCTATCATCATAGATGCCTCGATTAATGCACCGGTTTTACAGCGGTAAATGTACATCATTTCCTCCGGGCTGACTTCCTGCCCTGTCAATGCCACATCCACAACCTGTCCACCAATCATCCCGGAAACGCCAGGTTTTTTTGCCAAAACCATAAACGCCCGCCCCAATTCGGAACATTCCGGATACTCTAAAAAAGTACGGCTTGCCACCTCAAATGCATAATTCAACAGAGCATCCCCTGCCAGAATCGCCATGTCCTCTCCAAACACAACATGCGCCGTCTTTCTTCCTCTGCGGTAATCATCATTGTCCAACGCCGGCAGATCATCGTGAATCAAAGAATAGGTATGTATCATCTCAATGGCTGCCATAAACGGCTCAATCACCTTGCTCGTCCCACCAAACATCCGGTAAGTCTCCTGCATCAGCATGGGACGGATTCGTTTGCCCCCTGCCAGCATAGTGTAATTCATCGCTTCATATATTACTTTTTCATAACCTTCTTCCTTGGGAAGGTACTCCTGAATCAGTTTCTCAATTTCTGCTGCCTTTTGTTCAATCTGTTTCTTCATTCTCTGACTCCTTTGCAAGTTCAATCATCTGTTTTTCCACCTGGTCCAGCATCTGCTCGCACTCCCGTAGCAGACCCACACCCTCACTGTACGCCTTCATAGATTGGGTCAACGTTGTATCCTCCTGTTCCAGTTGTTCTATAATGGTATCCAGCCGTTCCAGATTCTCTTCAATGGACACTTTCTTTTTTGCTGCCATACTACTACCTCCTGTCTTCCTATTCAGAAAGAATCTCTGCTTTTTTCGAGCCCTTCTGCATTGTAATCGTAACCACATCTCCTGCATTCAATGCGGTAATATCCGAAACCGGTTTGTCAAACGCCTCCACATATCCAAAACCATGAATCAGTTTGGCAGTGGGACTTAAGCCATCCAGGCGGATTGCCCGCATAGTCAGTTCCTGACGGCTCTTCTCGTATTTTCTCTCCATTTGCTGCCGCAGTTGTGTCTTCTGCTGTAAAAGCCGCTCCCGCTTGGTTGTCAGACATCTCTGCACTGCCGTTTCCAACCTCGTATGAAGTTCATCCATATATTGCCGCTGCTGCTCCAGACGATATTTCGGGCTGGCATGCAACAGACGCAGAGATTGGTATTCCAATTGTTTCTGCAACTTTTCTTTTTTTTGCTGCAAAAGCCGGATTAACTGCTGCCTGCGTTTTTTAAGACTCTGCCGGTATGCCTCATACTCAAACACAGCCAGTTCACAGGCCGCAGATGGTGTAGCAGCCCGCTTGTCTGCCACATAATCTGCAATCGTTGTATCCGTCTCGTGCCCCGTTCCGGAAATCACCGGAGTGTTGGCATTATAAATGGCATAGGCAACGCTCTCCTCATTAAACGCCCACAAATCTTCAATGGAACCACCGCCACGTCCGATTATAATAATATCCAGTTCCATTTTGTCCAGTACCTGAATTCCTTCCACAATGCTCTGTGCAGCACCTTCTCCTTGAACCTGGACCGGGTATAAATACAACTGAACGTAAGGGTTTCGCCGATGGGCAATGCTGGCGATATCCTGTATGGCTGCCCCGGTACTTGCCGTTACCACCCCAATCCGGGTCGCATAGGCGGGAATCGGTTTTTTGTGTTCAAAATCGAACAGCCCCTCTGCTTCCAACTTGACTTTCAACTGCTCATATCGCTCATACAGTTCCCCGGCACCGGAAAGTTGTATCTGGTTTGCATAAAGTTGGTATAGTCCGTCCCGTTCATACACATCAATCCGCCCGGCAACTACCACACTTTGCCCATCCTCCATCTGAAAGTGAAGTCCATTCATACGGTTGCCGGCAAACATCACACACCGCAGTGCCCCACGACTGTCTTTCAAGGTGAAGTAAATATGCCCGGAAGTATGGTATTTTACATTTGACAGTTCTCCTTTAATCCGAATCCGCCCCAGCACATAATCGCTGCTCACCATCCGCTTAATATAACTGTTTACTTGTCCTACGGAATATACCTTTTCCATCTTCTTACTCCTTTAAATCAGGACTTTGCCTTTACCACTTGTCCGAGAATTCCATTGATGAATCCCGGTGCCTTGTCCTCGGCATAGAGTTTCGCCAGTTCTACCGCCTCGTTGACAGCAACCGCATCCGGAACGGAATCATCAAACAAAATCTCATATACCGCCACCCGTAAAATAGTCAGTTCTGCCTTGCCCAGACGGTCCACTTTCCATCCATTGCTATAGGCAGCAATCTGCTCGTCCAACTGTTGTTGTTTCTCCAATATATCCATCAGGCGGTCATGTAACTGCTTTCTATCCTTTTCCTTTGTAATTCCCTCGCTGTCTGCAAACAGACCAACAACCTGCTCCATCTCCTCCTTTGTGTGAAATTCAGCCTGAAACAGTGCTTTAAAAATGTTCGTTCTAAACTGTCTTCTC
Organism: Lachnospiraceae bacterium; assembly: GCA_029098105.1. GTDB lineage: Bacteria > Bacillota > Clostridia > Lachnospirales > Lachnospiraceae > NC2004. Next base: position 12,990 of record JAQXNR010000058.1, on the reverse strand, counting down.
TCCATTATGGTATATCCTTTCTAGTCTCTCATCCGCATTATGACAAAACCCTTAAATACGTCTGATTTAAGGGTTTTCATAATGTTCCATTCTATTGTCCCGAATCCATGCGCGCATCCTACTTATTCGCTTCTGTCACTGCTGCCACATAGACATTCACCTGCACTACGGTCAGTCCGGTCATATTCTCCACACTCTGTTTTACCTTCTCCTGAATCGAGCGGGAAACCTCCGGAATACTGCAGCCATATAACAATTCGCAGTTTAATTCTATTTTTACTTTCTGTTCCTCGATGGCAACCCGTACCCCCTTGGACAACACATTCATCCCGATTTTGCTGACAATCTCATTGGTAATATTGCCATTCAGCCGAACCACACCTTCTACCTCAGTTGCGGCAATTCCCGCAATGGATGAAATCACTTCGTCTGCAATCCGCACACTGCCATTCTCCTGTTCCTGTTCAATACGGTAATTCTGCTTTTTGGTGTTTTTATTTTTGACAGCCTGATTTGTGGATGTTACGCCACGCTGTGCCTCTGGTCTGGTACTCATATAAACCCATCCTTTCATCTCATCATCCATAATTTCATAAACTTCTATTTACATTCTAGACGCAAACAAGAAATTTATTCAAGTAAAAATGTATTGGCATTCAAAACATTTGTCCCTATTATATCACTTAAATGAACTAATCACAATATTATTTATTGAAACTCCTGTTTTTCTTTGTACCACATCTTCAATTTTTGCCCGGTCCACATCTGTGATTTCAGAAAGAGATACCATAACATCCACAGAATCCTCAGACACGCTCACCATACAGTCCTTATATCCCTTTGCCGTTAATACCTGCTCCACTGCTGCTTCCTTTTCCATATAATCAGAAATCTTTAAGAGTTGGTTCGTAGCCTCCTTTTTCTGTGCCTTAGTGGCATTCTTACTGTCGATGATGTCCATCAGCATTTCCTTATTTTTTGAACGATTCTGTTCTTTGTTCAACTGTGCAGACATAATGGTATTGGTAATCTGATTGCTCTGAGCATTTACGGTACTGTCAATTTCATCCTGCGTCGCTGCACTGATGATGCTGTCATCCCCATTTTCCTGAGATGCCACCTCATCACTGCTCTCATCCGTCATCGTGAGACTATCGTCAGCAGAACTGCTCAACATATCCTCCTCATCGCTGTTTACTGCTGCCACTTCTTCTCCTGCAGTCTCTACCGTCCCGTTGTCCTCCCCTTCTACTGCTGCACTCTCCTGAGTATCCTGTGTATTCTCTGCCTCCTCCTGGGTCGTTCCCGCACTTTCATTGGCAACTTCCTGATTTTCCACCACATCAGAAGCATCTGCCTGCTGCGAAGACTCCGGAGAATCCAACAGCGTAATTTCTTTTCCAGAAAAATTCAAATACCCGGCAACCGCAATCATAAGTGCCAGGGCTGTAATAACCATCTGGTTTTTGCGTCTTCCTTTTTTCATGCTTTGACCTCCTGTTTTTGTCCGTTAAATCTTCTTCATTACTTTAACCTTATGCGCAGATACAGAAAATAGAACCTCTGCAGCCGAAGTTATATTGCTCACCACTACAGGATCGTCACCCCCATCACAAATGACTACAATCCCCGCAATTTCCGGTTCCATTTCTTTAATCACATAGGGCGTCTGATTTCCTTCACTATCCTCCACCAATACGGTTTCTTCCTCCGACTGACTTTGTGCCTCCTGCTCTCCTGTTCCATCTGTACCGGGGCGCTGGGAACTGCTCTCCGACTGGGAAATGTCTTTATTCACTACTGTCTCAGAGGAACTTTTCAGCGTAATCATAACCTGCACCTGCCCGACTCCTTCCACCTGTCCCAGCAACTGCTCCAATTTCTGTTCCAGTTCCTTTGCATAAGCAGCATCCCGGTTTTCCTCCTGGGTACTTTCTTCACCCAGAATAGAACGAGTTTGTTTTTCTTTTTGGGAATCCTCCTTTTTTTTCTCCCCGGGCAGACTCAACAGAAGCAATAGCACTCCCGCCACCAACAAAAGCATCACTTTTCCATATCCCGTTTTTCGAAGCACTTCCCGTATTTTTTCCCCTCTTTCGGAATTTTTTATGCTTTGCATCCACATCTTGATTTTGCTGTCTTTTTTCACAAAATCCCCCCCTATCTTATTTCCACTTTTGATTCTTCCAGAGAGTAAGTTTCACATATCAATTTTTTTACCTGTCTTGCAGAAGTTTCATCCATTTGCCCGGCATCAATCACAATCCGTGAAATCGACTGACTCCCCACTCCACCAGATTGCCTGCGTATTACCTTCACAGTACATCCCTCCCCTTTGGTAACCGATTCCACCAATATTGCAACCTGTTTCTGGTATTGACTGGTAACCGCCTCGTCCAGTTGCTTCGGCGCAAATTCCCCTTCCTCCCCACTATTCTCCTGAACAATGCGCCCAAATTCCTCTACAATCTGCTCCTGCAGCCCAATTCCACTTAGCAGTGGTTTCAAAAATACCAGTACCATTAAAAATCCACATACCATTCCCACAATCCGTCGGTAATTCTCTCCCGGAAGCATCTGCTGAATAACCGCGCTAAGAAGGGTAAAAAAAAGAATGGATTTCAAATATGTTTCCATCACATCCTCATCCTTTCCATATACTATCCCGCCGCACCGGTGGAAGCCGTCACAATGGCAATACACACCAAAAACAAAGAGGTGCTGGTCACCAGTCCCTGAAACAGCAGGCGGGCACTCTGAGCAGCCGCTCCCACCAATGCAGAAATTCGTTTGTGAGCAACCGGCTGCAAAACCGCTGACAGTAACTGATAGGTTAAAATAAATAAAAGTATACGGGCACTGGGAATCATAACCAAAAACACCAAAAGTAGCATCCCCGCTACTCCAATCGCGCTTTTTACAACTACTGCCGAGTTAAACATCGTTCCCGTCAACGCCCGGGCACTGGCTCCCAGTCCGGGAATCGCAGCCAGACTTTTGGAAAAGTTGGAATTGCGCGCCTGATCCGATACCGGAAGCAAAAGACACTGCACCACCTGCATTCCCGTTACCAGCCCAAACAAAAACCGCAGTACCCATATAATCACCTGTTTTAAAAAAGACGCAAATTTGGACAAACGGTCTTCCCGCATACAGTAATTGAGCATTTGCAGTATAAAATAAAAATAAATCATAGGAAAAATCAGTGTTTTTACTGTCCACTCTACCACCCCGATACTGGATAGCACGAGAGTGTACATTCCCACTGCCGTTTCCAAGGAGCCTGCCAGCAACAGAGAAAACACATACACCGGAACAATTACACGCACAGTCTGAAACATCGCATCCACTCCTTCAAAGGCAATCTGATACAAACTTTGAAAAGCAGTCAGCAAAATCATCAGCATCACGATATAAATAGCAAAATATCCTGTCTCCCCTACATAATTTTTCAAGGTAGGATTGGTAAAATCCACAAAAAAAGCAGACAACACTCCGAGCAAAAACAATTTCAACAGATTTTCTTTTTGCAGTTCAAACTGTTCCCGAAACACACTTCCAATCATTTTCAGCAGTCTCCCCGGCATCTCCTCATACTCTCCCGAAAGCTGCAGTTCCACCAGTTCTGAAAAACTACATCCCTCTACACAACTATCCAACTGCCGCCACTGCATTTTCATCTCCTCCATCAATGCCTCCAGCGTCTCCCCCTGTCCTTCTTGTTCCTGTCCTTTTTCAGCCGCTACGGCAGAATACAAACCTTCTCCTTGTCCCAAAAAAAGTGGAAGAAAAATACAAGTCAGGCATATTCCCAAAAACCATTGTCTACCATCCATCCATCCGCACCACCTTTTCAACCAACTCCATTAAACTTTCCAATATGGGAACTGCACAAACCAGAATTGTCAGTTTCCCTGCCATCTCAACCTGGGCAGACAATGTCTGGTATCCGGCATCTTTACACAGGTCACTGGCGAATTCGCTGATATAAGCAATTCCTACCAGTTTACAGAGAATTTTCAGATAAACCGCATTCTCCCCCAGTTCTTTTCCCACTCTGGCAACAAAATCCATCATAAATTCCAATCCGGAAAAGCAGAGAAAAAGCAGGCACAGTCCGGTGGCAAACACCATATAAACACTGTATTCCGGCTGCATCCGGTGCAGTATTAATGCCAATATCGCCCCGATGACCGCCACCGCCACAATTTGTAGAATACTCATCCAATCCCTCCTATAACGAGAACAGCCGTTTCATGGAATCAAATAACTCTGCAATATAGGGCAGCAGCCATACCAGCACGAGTAGCAATCCGGCAAGACTGACCAGAAAAGCATGCTCCTCCCTCCCCGCATGCTTTAAAACCTGATTTAAAACCGTGACAATAATCCCCACAGCCGCTATCTTAAAAATTAAATTTATACTCATGTAACTCTCCTTTCCCGATTTCTTGACGTATTAGGTAATTGCGAAATTGCCTATTTCTTAAAGCAGCAGAATCGCCAACACCATCCCTGCAGAAAGGCTGAGAGCCTGTACCATTTTCAGACGGTTTTCAAAATCCTCCTGTTCCCCTTTCAACTGGCGTCTGAGAATTTCAATATAACGCTCCAGATTTCCAATCTCGGTCTGCCGGTTCAGACTGCCCAGGTAACTGCCCAGTTGTAACAGCGGTTCCTGCTCCAGACGCAGTTCCTGCACCAAGGGCTGTATTTCCTCCTGCCAAATTGCATAAAAAGGAACCTCTCCCCGGCTTACATAAAGCCGTTCGCCCATACAGTAAAAAAAAGTATCCACCCTTGTACCATTTTTTTGCCCCAGTTTCTGACAAAGTTCCGGCAAAGAAGTCTGTCCATATTGGATTTCCCCCTTTAACAGCAGTATTTTTTGAAACCACTGTTCCTGCTCCCGACGTCGCAGTTTCAACATCCTGCCAATCTCCTGTCCCCCCAGAATGCCCGCCAAAAGCAGACAACTACAGCCCACCACTTTCATCATAATTTTTCTGCCCCCATTTTTCTAAGCTCGGTTCAAAAGACAGTTTCCCATATCGTCATAAATTGAAGAAACATTGCCCAAGCGCTTTCCTGATGCCAGTACAATATATCGCTTAAATATATGCATATCCACCAACGACCCTACAATGGGTCGGGTACGCACATCTTCCATACTGCTTCCATGCACTGTTGCCAGCAGTGCACAACCACAGTTTGCCGCATATTTTAAGGCATCCATATCCTTACTCCCCCCAATTTCATCTACCGCTATGATTTGAGGTGCCATAGAACGAAGGAGCATCATCATTCCTTGGGCTTTCGGGCAGCAATCCAACACATCTGTTCGCGGTCCCAGATTGTTCTGGGGAATTCCCATGTAGCATCCCCCCAGTTCGGAGCGCTCATCCACCACTCCTACCGTATATCCCCGTTCCATTCCCTCTCCACTGGACAGAATGCGAATCAAATCCCGCAGCATCGTCGTCTTGCCACAACGAGGAGGAGAGATGAGAAGTGTACTGAGCACTTCATCTTTTTCTACAATATATGGACAAATGGCATTGCCACATCCAATTTTCTCATGGGACAGACGAATATTCATAAAAGATATGTGTTTCATCTGGACAATATGCTCTCCTTCTATTACTGTTTTTCCGGCGATTCCTACCCGGTGCCCGCCACGGATTGTAATATACCCCTGACGCATTTCCTCTTCATAAGCATAAAAAGAATAGTTGCTGACATATTCCATGGATTCCCGCAGCCATTTGGGATCCACCAGCACAGCTTCCTGTATTTTTTCTGTAAGAACTCCGGCAGCACTCAGAAAACATTCCCGGTTCTGGTAAATCATAACCAAAGGTTTTCCTGCCCGAAGGCGGATTTCCTGGAGCTGCTCATAATCCAGATCTGCCTTCTCTAGCAACCGACGCAATTCACACGCCAGAACACTCAGAATCTCTTTTCGTTTGTCCATCTTTTCTCCCCCTCCCATGCCTTTACCTTCAATATATGAGGCTTTCTCTCCAATATGTCAAAAAAATACTGTCAAAATGCGATATTTTTGTTGTATAAAAAATAGATTTAATTTTTACACAAAAAAAATTATGAAAAACCACGAAAATATCGAAAAAAAATTTGATTTTTCAGATAATTTACAGTACAATTAAAGTATATATTTTTAGACTAACAGCAAGGGAGAGATTAGCATGAATTGTCCAATTTGTGGAGCAGAGACTGCGACTCTGTTATGTAAAAACTGTGAGGCCAAAAATGACAAAATCAATAACTGGTACTCTACATTCAAAAGCGGTATGTTCGCAAAGGAAACCAAAATAAGCCTATACCTGTCAAAATTTACGATTCAGGGAGAAGGATTCATTGGTATTGAAAAGGTCTTTGATGCATCAGAAGAAGGGGCATCGAATCAATCTACAGAAAAAATGATGACAAAAGATGCAACGAAGGGACAATGTGAATCCTTTGAGTTTTGTCTGGTACATGTTACCGACGTGTCCACAGTCAAATTTATGGGACAAAATACTCTATTGATTCAGTTAACCCGTAAGGTTGACAAGTTTATTGAGGATGTCAGTGTTTACCTGCCAGGACTTCCCGAAGCAGAGGAAATCGCTTCCATCATCCGGCAGTCCGCTAAGGATACCAAGGACCGTTCTCTCGCAAAGATGGAAGAATACCGTCTGATTCGTGAAAAAGAAGATGCTGAATTTTTCCTTCATAAATATAATGAACACATTGAAAAAGCAAACAACCCTTCTCTTACTATTAAATTAGAAGACAACAATCTGAAGGGAATCTATTTAGACCGGGACAAGAATATTGTTTTCCTCAATATCAGTGGCGTGGAACGGAAGGTAGACGCAGCTTACATTCCTCTTGACAACATCAATTATTACCGGAAAATCTCCTACACCCCTAAGGCTATGCCGGAAAAGGAAGGTTATTTCGGTGGTAGTTTTGTAGAGTCCCAGTTTGATATTGAAGGAGCATTACATAACTATGTATTACTGGAACTGCCGGGACATCTTTCTCATAATGTACCGGTTCTGCCAGATGTGGAGCACACATTTTCCCACACTCAGGATGCCTCTTATGTAAATACTGCAAACAACATTGTATTGAACTATTACAATACCAAGTTACGTCAGGATTTCCAGATTGAGTTACCAGGTAATGCCCTTCCCTTCTTACAGGAGCATTTTCCGGAACTGGAATTTAAACTGCTGGATCAGGAATATGAAACGCGCCAGACAGTTGCCGGCATAGACACAGATGAGGCCATCGCCATGCTGGATGCCGAGAAGGAGAAAGCAATTCAAGAAACAGAAGCAGCCCGCGCCAAAGCGGAAGCAGAAAAAGCAAAGGCTCTCCGTGAAGCAGAGGAAACCAAGGCTGCCGCTCTTGCAGAGGCAGAGGAAGCTAAGGCTGCTGCTCTCGCAGAAGCAGAACGTGCCCGTAAAGAGGCAGAGGAAGCCAAGGCTGCCGCTCTTGCAGAGGCAGAACGTGCCCGTAAAGAGGCGGAAGAAGCCAAAGCGGCTGCTCTTGCAGAAGCAGAGGAAGCCCGTAAACAGGCTCTCAAGGAGGCAGAAGAGGCGAAGGCAGAAGCGGAACGTCTCAAAGAAGAGGCACATCAGCAGGCTCTCAAGGAAGCGGAAGAAGCCAAGGCTGCTGCTCTGCGTCAGGCTGCACTGGATTCCATCTCCCAGAAAGAAATTGAAGCAGAAGAAGCCCGGATTGCCGCAGAGGAAGAAGCAAAACGCAAGGAGGAAGAAGAACGCAAGCGTAAGGAAGCCGAGGAACAGGCTCGTTTAGAGGCAGAACGACTCGCCAAGGAAGAGGAAGAACGCAAGCGTAAGGAGGCTGAGGAACAGGCTCGTTTAGAAGCAGAACGACTCGCCAAGGAAGAGGAAGAACGCAAGCGTAAGGAAGCCGAGGAACAGGCTCGTTTAGAAGCAGAACGGCTTGCCCGTGAAGAAGAAGAACGGAAACGCAGAGAGGAAGCCCGCAAAGCCGCCGAGGAAGCTCGCAAACAACGTGAAACACAGCAACGTGCTCTCTTTGAACAGGAAATGGCAGAATTGGAATCTGCTCTGGCTGCTGAAAAAGAGGCAAGAGAACAGGCAATCCGCGAAGAAGAAGAACGCAAGCGCAAGGAGGCCGAGGAACAGGCTCGTTTAGAAGCGGAGCGCAAAGCCGCTGAGGAGGAACGCAAACGTCAGGAAGAAGAAGAACGCAAGCGCAGAGAGGCCGAGGAGCAGGCTCGTTTAGAAGCGGAGCGCAAAGCCGCTGAAGAGGAAGAACGCCGCAAAGCAGAGGAAGAAGCAGAGCGAATCCGCAAGGAAAAGGAAGAAGAAGCCCGTCTGATTGCAGAGGCCGAGGAAAAAGCAAGAATCGCTGCAGAGGAACAAGCCCGCAGAGAAGCTGAAGAACTGGAAGCATTAGAACGAGAATTGCTGGCTAAAAAAGAAGCCGAAGAACAGGCAAAACGAGAAGCTGCCGAAAAATTGCAACAGGATTTAGAGGAACAGGCTCGCAGAGAAGCCGAGGAACAGGCTCGTCTGGAAACTGAGGAACAAGCCCGTATAGAAGCAGAACGACTTGCCAAAGAGGCTGAGGAACAAGCTCTCAAAGAAGCTGAGGAACAAGCCCGCAGAGAAGCCGAGGAACAGGCTCGCTTAGAGGCGGAAGAACAAGCCCGCAGAGTTGCCGAAGAAAAGGCTCGCTTGGAAGCCGAGGCTGAGGAACAGGCTCGTTTAGAAGCAATGGAACAGAAACGCCGTCAGGAAGAAGAAAACCGCTTAAAAGCAGAAGAAAAAGCGAAATTGGATGCAGAAACTCTGGAAGCTGCCACTGTTGCAGCACAGGAAGCATTGGCTGATGCTCAGGCAGAGAGAGATGCTCTGATTAAAGAAGCGAACGAAGAAGCCGAACAGGTAATTAAGAAATCCAAATTCTCCTTAAAGTCAGATGAAGAAAAAGCTGCTGAACTGGAGAAACAGGCAGAAGAAGCAATTCGTGCAAAAGCGGAAGAAGAAGCAGCAAAGGAAATTGCCGCTGCCCAAGGAAAGACTTCCTCTCTCACTCTTGCCGCCGATGACAATTACTTGAATTATGAAAATGCAGAACAGGATGAATATATTCCTGGCGAGGGCATTACCGGTCGTCTAGAATCTGACCCCAACGAAGGAAGTCTGACAATGGGTGAAGAGGAAGAAGAACAGGCTCCGGAATTAAGCGATTTTGAATTCAAGATTCGTAAACTAAAGATTATGTTGGAACATGACTTGATTACAGAGGAAGAGTTTAAAGAAATGAAAAAGAACTTGATTTCCAGTTTATAGAAAGTACAAGTAAAACAACAACAAAAGGAGTATGATACATTACCGTGTTCATACTCCTTTTGCTATTTTTTAAACACACATTCCAGCAAGTCAGAAAACTTATTCCTGTCTACACTCTTCCCTCTCTATTTTAGATGCCAGTTCTTTTACATAGTCTCTTACACTTTGCGACAGTTCCGGTCTTGCCATCGCAAAATCAATCGTTGCCTTTATAAATCCAAATTTGTCCCCCACATCGTAACGGGTGCCTTCAAAGTCATAGGCATATACAGCCTGTACTTCCATTAATCTTACAATTGCATCGGTAAGTTGAATTTCTCCCCCTTTTCCCGCTTCCTGTGTCTCAAGGAAATCAAAAATATCCGGTGTCAGAACATATCTTCCCAACACGGCCATATTACTGGGAGCCTGATCAATAGAAGGCTTCTCCACCATTCCAGCCAACTTCACTCTCCTGCCAATCGATTTACTGCTCAAAGAGGGTTCCACAATTCCGTATTTGTCTACATCTTCCGGTGCTACGGTCTGCACTCCTACAACAGACGCCCCCTTCTCATTGTATGCCTGAATTAACTGTGCCAATGCCGGTTTTCCTCCTGGATTGATTACCACATCATCTCCCAACAATACCGCAAAAGGTTCATTTCCAATAAAGGATTTTGCACATAAAATAGCGTGTCCCAATCCTCTAGGCTCCTTCTGTCGCACATAATAAATATTTACCATATCCGAAATATCCCGAATCATTTTCTCTAAATCGTACTTACCCGATTCTTTTAAGCGCTCTTCTAACTCATAATTGCGGTCAAAATGATTCTCCATACAATGCTTGTTAGCGTTGGTAATCACCAGTATCTCCTCGATTCCACTGGCAACCGCTTCCTCCACAATATACTGCACCGTCGGAACATCCACAATAGGAAGCATCTCCTTCGGCATTGCCTTCGTAGCTGGTAAAAACCGGGTTCCCAACCCAGCTGCGGGAATCACTGCCTTTTTTACAGGTAATCGGTACATAGTTGCCCTCCTATTCAAAATATTGCTAAAAAAAGAGCACACAACTTATTGTGCACTCTTCTGTGGTTCTTATTGACTACACACGAGACAAATACTCGCCTGTTCTGGTGTCAATCTTTAATGTATCTCCTTCATTGACAAATAAAGGAACCATAACCTGAGCACCAGTCTCTACAGTACAAGGCTTAGTAGCACCAGTTGCAGTATCACCCTTTACCCCAGGCTCGCATTCGGTTACCAGAAGTTCCACATTGATCGGAGGTTCCACAGAAAATACCTCTCCATTATGACTAATTAACTTAACTTCTTCATTCTCTTTTACAAACTTCATAGAGTCACCAATGATGTCTGCGCCCAAATCCAACTGTTCAAAAGTCTCTGGATCCATAAAGTGATAGAAATCATCTGCATATAAATATGTGTAACTCTTACGGTCAATATGTGCATTCTCAAACTTCTCAGTCGGACGAAATGTCTTCTCAACAACACCGCCACTCTTAATATTCTTTAATTTGGTACGAACAAACGCAGCCCCTTTACCCGGCTTTACATGCTGAAACTCAATAATCTGGTAAACATTACCCTCTAATTCAATCGTAACGCCGTTTCTAAAATCACCTGCTGTAACCATTCTATAATCCTCCTTAATCTATAATCACATGATTACTTATATTTTATAATATTATACTGGAAATTTCAACTATTTCTGACGAATTCTTTCTATATCTACCGCACTTCCTTCTCCACCAAATCAAACCAGTTTTCGGATTTTTCCTATTACCTGGTCAATGGTAAGAGAATCCGTTACCAACACTTCATCACTGACATTTTCATAAATACCATCCCTCTTAGCAAGCAGTTCCCGAATCCGCTGTCTTGGATTTTCTACCTGAAGCAATGGACGATTTCCAGAATCCTTCACCCGGTTATAAATAGTGTCTTCCCCTGCCTTTAAGTAAACTACTATTCCCAACTGCGAAAGCAAATTGGAATTTTCTTTTGCCAAAGGAAGTCCTCCTCCAGTTGCAACTATTGTATTATGTGTATTTTTCAACAATTCATGCAAAACTGTAGTCTCCAGTTCCCGAAAATACGATTCTCCCTTTTGTTCAAAAATCTCAGGAATTGTCATCCCTTCCCGGGCTTCAATATAGGAATCAGTATCTAAAAAAGCATACTGCATATGTTCTGCCAAAGCACGTCCAACAGTGGATTTTCCAGAACCCATAAACCCAATCAATACAATATTAGGTTGCTTTAAATAAAAATGTAATACCAGTTTTTCCAAATATCGTTTTAATACAATTTGAATCTCTTCTTTAGGATTCATTGGTTTGACCAGAATACAATGAATGCCAATTCGTTTGGCCCCCCAGACATCAGTAAACAACTGGTCGCCTATGAACAAAGTTGTTTCCCTTGTCGTCCCCAACTTCTCAAGTGCCTGTTCGTAACCACGGCGCAATGGTTTTCCTGCCTTAAAAACATATTCCGATTGTATCTGCTCATTAAAACGTTGTACCCGCGATTCCTTATTATTGGAAAGTAGACAGGTGGAAAATCCAATTTTTCGTAGTTTTTGAAATAATGCAACCGCCCGGTCATCTGCATCTGCATTATGGGGAACCAGAGTATTATCAATATCAAACACAATCCCTCTATATCCCTGGTTATAATATCTGCGAAAATCAATCTGATATGTAGAATCTATATATTCATGGGGAAAAAATGTATTAAACATAGGCTACCTCTTACTGTTTTACTTTCTCTACCAATATAGCAGACTTCACTTATTTTTACAAGAAATATTCTATTACCTGCCTGAAACTTTAAAATAAGTGCAAAAAATAAAACCAGACGAAATAGTCTGGTTTTATTTTCATATTCCTCTACTCTGCACTACTTTGCCATCTTTTTCACTGTAACAGAAGTATTCTTAATCATCTTTTTATACTTCTTATATTTGCTCTTAACAATCTTAACTGTTGTATCCTCATCCAGTCCATTAAATGCTTTTTTGTTCATAGTATTTAAATTAGTAGACTGAATTTGAATCGTTTTTAGTTTTCTGGATTTTTTGAAAGCATTTGCCTTAATTGCAGTTACTTTATACTTACTTCCATTAATCGTTACTGTAGACGGAATTACAACTTTCGTTGCCTTTTTCCCAGTGGAAGTTACCGCTACTGTCTTTGTCTTAGCTGTGGATTTAGTCACCGTATAAGTTACCTTATTCAATGTCTTTGTTGTACCCACCGCCGGAAGTTTCTGGAGAGATTTCTTACTTAGGGACTGGCCTACAAGATTAGCATAACGTCCTTTTGCAGTGGCATTTACCTGTCCATAAAACTGAACATTTGCTTTGGTATTATCTAATAAAATCATAGGACGAACCCCTGCAGTTTTTGTATAGGTTCTCCAACCATTCTTAACTAATTTACCATATGAATCAACCCCTGCCACATCATACTGGTAATGTCCCGGAGTTCTCAATAAATAGCCAGCATAATAGGCATCTGTATTTCCTGAACATTTAATAATATCTGAATATGTTGTACGAACATAATCTGTTACTTTTGCCCGGCGGGTAGCTTTTGACACAAATCCATAGGCT
>JAQXNR010000057.1 GCA_029098105.1 Lachnospiraceae bacterium | reverse complement strand
ATCTTCTTCCATTGTTTTTTCATGTAAATACCTCACATTCTATTAAATGAATCTTCCAACATAAACAATAATCCAAAACTGCCCGGACCACAGTTTGCTGCAATTGACGGGGACGCTTTCTGGTAAATAATCTTCTCGAAGGACACCTCACTTTTCACCTGTGCTTCAATTTCCTGCAATTCCTCAATTGTCAAACCTACATAAGTAATGAACAAAGTTTTTGTATCAATTCCGCGTCCCCTCCGCAATGCCGAGGTAATATATTTTTTCCACGCACGGTCCCGCGTTCCCACCCGGATAGCACCTACTTTCATGTTACTGTCTTTCAGAACAATAACCGGATGAAACATAAACGCCTGACAAAATACATTTATTTTGGAGGAAAGTCTTCCCGCACGCGCCAGATATTCCGTACTGGTTACAATAAAACTACTTCTGACCTGCGCCTTGGTATACTCCAATTCTTTTGCGATAGCATTGGCGCTCATTCCCTTTGCAACATACTTCACCGCACTTAAAACCATAAGCCCCAGCCCGCTGGAGAGATGTCCGGAATCAACCACTGTCACATTGTCAAATGTTTTGGAAGCCTCCAAAGCATTCTCATAACCCTTGCAAACCTTTTGCGCCATAGCAATATGAACAATAGACCGAGCCTTTGTCAACTGCTCTGCAAAAAACTCCTCGTACTCTTCTGTGTCAGGCTCCATAGAATATGCATGATTTCCCTTCCTTTCCATGTAAGAAAGAACACCATCTGTCTCCGTCTCCACGCCGTCCAGAAATTCACCATCTGCTGTCACTACCCGGTATGGAATGACCGCAATCTGATACTTCTCCAGTAAACTCTTCGGAAGATCACAGACACTTTCCGTAGAAATCAAAACCGATTGCTTGTTTCTGTGCTTGAAAACCGCAGTTTCCATTAAGCCATCGGAATCAACTGCCCGATTCATACTTACCAGTTGTTTTGGAAGATGCCTCAAAAGTTCAGTTTCCAATTGTATACCGCTAACCGGTTTCAAAAGGTATCCATCAAACCCTTCTCTTCTATAAAGCGCCTGATTCTCACCGCCTGCATTTGCGGTGAGGATTACAACCGGAGTGTTTTGATTTAAACCTCCGGTCTGCTTACGAATTGCATGAAAACATTCAATGCCATCCATACCAGGCATAAGATGATCCATAAAAATAACATCGTACTGGTTCTGAATTGTCATTTTCAGACAAGCCTTACCGCTGGTAACGGTATCCACATTTACCTTTGTCTCCCGCAAAAGTTTCTCTGCAACCATTAAGTTAGTCTCATTGTCGTCAACAATCAAAATATGTGCCTTGGGAGCTTCAAAACTCTGTTTATAATGTTCCCTTGCATTCAAAGCATGGCGTGTTTCCAGATTCAGTTCACCAATCTCCACTTCTCCAACAACCTTCTGAGGTAATGTGATCACAAAGGTAGAGCCCTTTGTGTAAACACTGTTCACCGCAATCTCACCATCCATCAGTTCCACCAACTGTTTTACGATGGAAAGTCCAAGACCGGTTCCTTCGATATAACGATTCTCTGCTTCATCCACTCTCTTAAATGCACTAAATAGAAATGGAATGCTCTCTTTTTTTATTCCTATTCCTGTATCGGTTACGGAATAAGATATTTGTGCCTGATCTTTTTCCAGACGCTTGCACTGAATCGACAGCGTAACCGAACCTTCCGATGTATATTTCACTGCATTATTCAATACGTTAATCAAAATCTGCTTAATTCGCACCTCATCTCCAAGCAGTTGGGAGGGCATCGTCTGGTCCACATCAATGTGAAATTCCAATCCCTTTTCTCTGGCTCGCACCCAAATCATATTGACAATGTCAGACAACATATCCCCTACATTGTACGTGACCGGTACAATTTCCATCTTTCCAGACTCTATCTTTGACATGTCCAGAATATCATTAATGAGTGTAAGGAGCATCTTACTCGCTCCCTGAATATTTCTTGCATCCTCCGCCACCTCGTCAGAAACATTTTCCCGCAAAATCATCTCATTCAAACCAATAATCGTATTGATTGGTGTTCTGATTTCATGGCTCATGCTGGAAAAAAAACGGTTCTGTACCTGATTCAGTTCTTCGATTTCTTTTTTCTGTTTCTTGGCAAGAGCATTCTCAGAACGGTAAATAGCATTCTGAAAGAGAAGCATACCACAGGTCAGCCCAGAAACAATAATGAACGAAGCCAAAGAATCCACATATGCCATTTCCAGCGTGTGCTGCAGAAGAAACTCCGGGTAAAAGTAAGCAGTATAGTAGCAGAGTGCACACAAAATATAACTGCTCACAATCAAAACATATTTTACCTTTTTCTCCACAACAAGACATACGAATATGACTCCGAACAAAAACCAGATTGGTGCCCCACCATAAATTCCTCCTGAGGAGAAGAAATTGAAAGGCAACAGAAAATAAATAATTAAACTCGCTATAAGGACTGCCCCAAACTGGATTTTATGACTTTTCAGCGTATAATATGTAATTCCGCAAAAACATACAAATATAACAATCATCCCGATGGTGTTTACAGTATTTTCTCCCGCTATCAATCCGGCTATAATCGCTATCGCCAGTCCGATCAATCCAATCATTGCAAGAAGCCGGAACAGGCGCTCCTGCAATGTCAAATTGTAATCTCTAATTTCCTGAATCAGTTTCTTTGGGGTCATCCTACTTCACCTCTTTCCACACGACTGAGTAGCTCATCTACCTTGTCGGAAGCCGCAGTAAACTCAAAATTGTTCACATCCTGTTGTACATCATAAAGCAATTCACCAATCGATGCCCCCTTATATACAGCCCCACCCATTTCTGAAATTAGTGACTCTGCCTGCTCTGCTTCGAAGGTATCCAGTACCTCCTTTAATTCTGTCAATCGCAAAAGTAATTCTTTCCCAGACAAATCAATTTCATCCTGCTGGTTAACCTGCACAGAATCATTGCTTTCCAAATCAAACACGTCTAATATACACTGCGCCACCTGATGGTACTGGTCAAGAAGTTCTTCATGGTGTGCTTTAATATAGTCTACATCACGTTTTTTGGATGCCTCCTCCCCACGTTTTGCATTTTCCGACAAAGAATCTGCACCTATCATCCGGGAAGAACTCTTTAGTGCATGGACCTGAATACAGTAATTATCAAAATCTTCCTTTTCATAGAAATCATTGATGATTGCGGCTTTGTTATTCGCATCCGTTGCAAACTGAATCAATACTTCCTTATAAAATCCCTTGTCATCACAACAGTATTGAATACCGGACCGGGTATGAATTCCCGCATTTTCCAACTGCTCCATCCGGTCTTCTTCCGAATTATTTTTGTGAACTATTTCAACTGGCATTTCTGCTTTAGAAATGACGCGTTTTTCGTTGTCCTCGTCTCGTTCCTTTTTTTCCTCCTTTTCATCCACAAATAAAATTGATGATTTCGGGAGTACCTTTCTCAGAACACGCTCCATTTCCAAAGGTTCAATCGGTTTGGAAACAAACTCATCAAAACCTTCCTGCAGAAACATTTCTCTCGCACCACTAACCGCATTTGCAGTAAAAGCAATAACCGTAAACACCCGGCTTTGATTTGCGTATATTCTGCGAAGATGCTTTAACGTTTCCACTCCATCCATTTCCGGCATCATATGGTCGAGGAAAATCAAATCAAAATCTTCCTTTTCGCAAATTTCAATTGCTTTGCCACCACTTGTTGCTGTTTTTACTATCATCTGATAGTTCTTAAAAATTCCTTCTGCAACCATGAGATTCATCGGTTCATCATCCACGACAAGCACTCGGACGCCCGGACAAATCATCTGCTTTTTCCTCAGTGCCTCCACATTTCCCGATGCACCAGCATTCAATATTTGAATAATCGGCAAACAGAAAACCGGCTTTCTGAGAACTTTTATCCGGCTGTCCCGGGGCAGAGTAAACTTGTTATCCGCCACCATAATTACCTCTATATTCAAAGCCAAATTCTCAAAATAGGATTGGTTCTGCTCATATTCATTCTGCCCAATAAACAAATGTGTCAACTGGTACATAGCAAGCAGTCTTTGCAATTCATCCATATTGGAAATCCGATGAAGTGGGATATCCAGTCCCTGAGCCATGTGAGAAATTATCTGATTATAATAGTTCCTTACCTCTGGCACTTCATATTGCTGTGACATCAAAAAACAAGCCAGACACAAGTTTTCTGAATTCTTCACCATCATACCAGTGGATTCATCCAATATTTTCTGGGGAATGCTGACAGATACGGTAGTCCCACTTCCCACAGTACTTTCTATCTTTACAAAGCCTTTCATTGCATCAACCATTCCAAACACAATAGGCAGCCCTAATCCAAGTCCCCCTGCTTTTCGGTTTCGTCCCCCACTGGACTGGTAAAATCGCTCCGTAATCCTTCCCAGTTCTTCTGGGGCAATTCCCACTCCGGTATCGCTTACCTGAATACACAGATTGATACCATAAGGCTTTGTCAGAGCATAAATTCTGACATAGATTCCCCCTTTGTGGGTAAATTTGACTGCATTATCAATCAAATGGTTTAATATCTTCTTGATTTTCTTTTCATCTCCGAGAAGAATCGAAGGTACATCAACATCAATATCAAATATGAGTTCTGGCATATTTTCTCTCTCCGACAGCCGGTTTCCTGTGATGATGTCATTCACAATGGATGTAATCGTATAACTGTCTTCGCTCACCTTGACCTTCCCGGTATCTATCTCCGTGTAATCAAGGATATCCTCAATCTGATTGAACAGTCTGTTTCCAGCCATCTGTATCGAAAAAATATCTTTCTTTTTGTCCGCATCCTCTTCCTTCTTGAGCATCACTGTGGTAATTCCCGTAACCGCATTAATCGGCGTTCTAAGTTCATGGGATACATTGGTGAGAAAGTCTTCTACCCTGCGATTTGCCTCTTCCAGTTCAGCAATCGTATGATTCGTGTTTATTCTTTCCTTCGTACGTCTTTGAATCACAACGTTCACTAACTTTCCCGCCAAATAGACAAGTACAAGATGAAGAAGCGTCCGCGTAACCGTAAGAGCAGTAAATTCCATAGAAGTGCCAACTATAAACACAAAATCGTACCCCATTGTAAAGAAGTAGGTAAGTACACAAAGTTTGATAATTCTGGAATTTTCTGCAGTAGAAAACATTATAATGAGAACAATCATAGTAGGTGCCAGATCATAAATGCTGGTCTCATGGATTCCATAGAAAAAGAATGCCAGCATAGTCAGAATAAAATAAATCCAAAGCCTGGGAGATTCCGGAATTTTGTCTGTAATGTGAATCCACCAGTTTATAACAAGTCCCAACAATAATAATACAATAGCACTCATATCCCATCCGAGAAGAAGGGATTCTCCTGTTAATACAATCGTTAAAAATGTATAGACGAGCAATATGGTAAGATGTGTTGCCCGCTGTTTTTCCTGTTCATACATAATCTCCCACCTACTTTTCCCGCATCTCATACTCTTCATCCGTCAACTTTGACGGTTTACTGACAATGGCATCCGGTATACCTATTTTCCCAACGTCATGGAGTAAACCTATCATATATATATCATTCTGCACTTCTTTGGAATAGCCAGCGCGTCGGGCAATTTCTCTGGAATAATCTGCCACTAAAATCCAGTCACTTTGATTCTGTCTGGAGTATCCCATCGTTTTCACTCCTTCTGCAAACTCATCCCCTGTTATGCAAAGTGTAGCATACAATTTTTTCCATTTCAACTTTTTTCGCATTTGGTAAGTGTAAAATTTAGGTAAATGTAAGTTTCATAATTTCTCATTTTCCCTTATATATTTAAAATGGCAAACAAAAAGGCAGTACCCTTTGAGTAACTGCCTCGTTGTAATTCAAAATACGTCCTTCTAATCATTTCTCGAGCATTTCTCTGCATCAATAGCAAGAACAAACATAAGCGCAATAAGCGAATCCTGCTGATTTGGTACATCAATTACATATTGATCTGTCATATGAAATAATTCCTTTGATATTGACGCAACCATACCACCCGCTGCGTTGGTTATTTTATAGTCCCACTCCATAAAACTTCCATCAATGTGCCACCCGTTATAATCAATGTCATACTGTGGCTTAAAAAAAGTAAATGCTTTGCTGATGCATCCGAGATACTTCTCACCCAAATATACTTCAAACTTCGGAAGAAATGTTAGTACCCTCTCTTTTACTGTACCAACTTCATTTCCAAATGCATCAAATATCTTCAAGCAATGCCCCCATGATAGTTGTCCCTTTACCACATATAATGTATTTCCCTGTTCATCATAAATATCATAACTGTCAAACCATGAAAATAATCTCTGTTTAAAATACATTCTCATATCGCTATGTATAATCCAATTATCCTCTTCTGAGGAGAATGGATTATTCTCCTTTCTTAATAAATCAATCCAAGCACATGAAACAGTTTTTGCATATAGTATAAAGTAACAACAGTTATTTCATATTAATATATATTTTTTCTCGTCACGTAAATATGACATTAGAGAATTTATACTTTTAGGTCTCTTTTGCACTTTCTGTATACTCCCTATATAGTCAAGTCTTTTTTCCCTTAAAATAAGGGATTTGTTTAAATTGTTTCTCAGTAAAATGAGCCATCATCATGGATATTTCTCTGCATCTAGTGCAAAAATAGTGGTTTCTGGGTACACGAATTAAAACGTCTCCATTGCTTCGTTTTAAATGGCCTTGTGTATACCCGTCCCTCTATGGTGATGTACCTCCCGTGTCTACCAGGATCATCTCACATGTTTGGAGAGTCCTCACTTCCTTCGTTCCACCTATCCATAACCAGGGTGTCAGCTTAGCTCCTTT
>JAQXNR010000056.1 GCA_029098105.1 Lachnospiraceae bacterium | reverse complement strand
AAGACCATCCACAGAAAAAACACCTACGCCGCCTACCAGACTGTCCATAACATCCCGGAGCATCACCCGGTTGTCCTCCAGTTCCTTTGACTGCTGCCAAAGCCGGGTCAAATCACCAAATATAATATGTCCCTCCGGAGCTCCTGTATCTGGATTAGTCTCCGTTCTACCATAACAGAATACGAATATGGCAGAACCATCCTTCGCCCTCAGGTAATGGGCAATGTATGCCTCGCCAGCTTCCTCATTTTTCTGCTGAACCAATGAAAAATAGCGCTCCTGGTCTTCTTCAAAAATCAAATCCGTCAGCCGTAAATTCTGCGCTTTTACATCCTCCTTTGTATATCCGAGAAATTCTGTAAACTGCTCGTCTATTTCTATGATTTTCAGTGTTTCCATGTCTACAACATATTGGGAATAAACAACCTCATCAACCCGTACACCCATAATCACTCCTCCAATCCGCACCCATACTTATCTTTATTTTACTTGATTCCCGGCTAAATTGCAACTGAAACAAAACAAAGCAGGGTAATTCATTACTCTGCTTTGCGTTACTCATATCAATCAACTATTTACTTTATGCATTCTCAGATTCTGTAACATCCTGCTCTTCCCTTTTTACAATGGGAAAAACAATCGTCACCTTAAACAAATCCCCGTCCAGAGCAACATCAAATCTCCCCTTTTGCAACTGGGTCAAATTCTGGGCAATGGACAGTCCCAGGCCGCTTCCCTCTGTTGTCCGCGATTCCTCCCCCCGCACAAACCGCTGGGTCAGTTCCTCCGCTGCAATATTCAGCGGTGCCTCAGAAATATTTTTAATACACAATTCTACCTGTTCTTCTATGGTTCTCATAGACAAATATACTCTTGTATGCGACATGGCATATTTATATACATTTTGGAAGAGATTTTCCACAATCCGGTAGCATCGTCTGCCATCTGCATAAATCACCATAGGTGTTTCTTCCATCTGCATCACCAGTTCTAAATTCCGCTCTTTGAATTTGTCCTCGAATTCTCCCACGGTCTGGTTCACCAGTTCTGTCATATCCAGATTCACCGGAGTCATTTCAATGTTTCCGGTACTTGCCTTGGAAGCCTCTACCAAATCCTCAATCAACTGCTTTAAACGCTGGGACTTTTTGTCCAAAACTTCCACAT
This sequence comes from Lachnospiraceae bacterium, assembly GCA_029098105.1. GTDB lineage: Bacteria > Bacillota > Clostridia > Lachnospirales > Lachnospiraceae > NC2004. Next base: position 16,133 of record JAQXNR010000056.1, on the reverse strand, counting down.
ATCCCTTTACCGGTTCCTCTGAAATGCCTTCCCGCTTGATTAAATCCACATAGTTAATAATCGAAGTCAAAGGGGTTTTAATATCGTGGGAGACATTGGTAATCAATTCCGTTTTCAATCTCTCATCCCGCAGACTGGCAGCCACGGATTTGTCCAGCCCCTCTCCAATCCGGTTCACATACTGGGCCAGTTCCTTTTTGTGTCCTTTCATAGAAGAAGTGTCAATCTGGTAAGACAAATTTCCATCTATAATTTTCTGGATTCCCTCTATGATTACATCCATTGACCGCATGTCCCGGTATACCCGGTACACAATATCAATATTCACTGCGATTGCCGCCAGCAATAGAAATACTCCAAAAATATCAGTACACATAGCAATGAACAAAATAATCAGATTTCCTACCAGGTACCCAATGACCAGAACCACACTTCTTCTGGCAACACTCTGATGTCTCCACATATCTCCCACTGCCTGCTTTCCTCTGTGCAAAGTACGGCAAACATACTTTTTCCATATATGATGTAAAAAAACATATTGTTTCCACTCTTTTGCCTTGCAGAGTCGAACCTGACTTAAAAAATATTCCGCTGCTGCCCAATACATTAAGAATAGCAGCAATACGATGATAATCCCAACTTCTACCAGTATAGCAGTAGAGAGCACCTGAGTATTACTCAGAACAACAAAACACCCTGTCAATGCCATAATCAGTGCAACTTCCACCCCACCCAGCAGAATGGTTTTGCTAATCAAATAATGACGGTCCCGTTTATATAATGCAGCAGGCTCCATCCGAAGAATTGCTGCCAGCAACAGGAAAAAGATAATTCCACATCCGACTGCCGTTCCCATATACGCCTCTATATGCTCCTGAACAAAAGAGTCGTATATCGCGATTCCCATCAAATTGTATGCAATCCCCGGTTTCACACCGACCGAAACTTCCTGCACACCTTCCATGCTACTGATGTTTTGAGCAAAAGCATCAGTGAGACGAAGCGTTCCGCTATCCAACAGTTCTTGGGTTTTGGAATCGAATTTTCCATCTTTCAGAGAATAGGTGATTACATACCGGGCATTCTTCCATGCCTCCTCATTACAATTTGTATACTCTTTCTTCTCTTTGTCAGCATTTTTATAAGTAATTTTATAATATACTTCTTCCAGTATGGAACTGTCATACCAATCGCACTCATCTTCCTGCCCATTCGCCACATCATTCATATATTCCTGCATTCCCAAAAATGGCAGCGTCTTTTCTACTGTGGTAAAGGGCGTAGTAATCAGGGATTTCTGAAAATTTTCCAGAGAACTATAGTCCAGCAAGTCAGCCGGAATATAGTAATCCTGCTTTCTACCTGCATCTTCCAGAGCATAGGAAAAATCCTGATTCGCCGTTACCAGACAAAAATTCCCATTCCCCCCTTCTTCGGTGGATGGAGAATACACAACCAGATTCCCATTGAACCCATTAAAAAATCCCATTGCACTGTAGCCATCATAATTTTCATATACATCCGGGTACTCCTCCCCAATCAAATCCGAAGACATGGTCTTTTCCTCTGCATACTTTAATACCAGCCCGTAATACTCCCTTCCGGAAAGATGGACAAACTTTTTTGTACCACTGGTCTTTAATTCCTTCTGGATATAATTGCGCAATTCATTGTAAAAATAATAATACTCTCCTCCATTATCATCCCCATTCTGAATATTGGTGGCAATATTTTCCTCACTCTTCATCAACTGTTGGAACGTGACATTTTGAAACTGTGCATCCACTTTCGGAGATTCATCGAACTGTCCTGCCAACGTATCATACTCTGCCAGAGAATAGACCGTTTCTTCTTTTTGAATCGATGAATCCTCCTTTTTCTCTACCCCAGCCTCTGACACATAGATTTTCCAGAAATCCATTGCCGTAAAAGACCATTGCTGCAGTACATCGGCAAACCGCTCACTCTTATAGAAATCCTTAACCGGCAGGTAAGTTTCACTATCATACCCCGCATTCCATAATTCCGCGATGGAAACCGTTGCTGCCAGAGAGAGCAACAGACTGACAAACAACAATACTTTTCCCGCTATACATAGTATTCGTTTTTTCATCCTCTTCACATCCTATCTTATTTTTTCGGAGCCTCCATTTTGTAGCCCTGGCCCCATACTACTTTCAAATATCTTGGTTCCTTCGGATTGATTTCAATTTTTTCCCGGATATGTCTGATATGTACAGCAACAATATTGTCTGCACCAATCGCTTCCTCCTCCCATATCTGCTCATAAATCTGGGAAGTGGAAAATACCCTGCCCGGGTGCTCCATGAGAAAACGAAGAATGGAAAATTCAATCGGCGTGAGACGAACCTCCTCTCCATCCACCGTAACCTGTTTGCAATCGTTGTCCAGCACCAGTCCGTTTATTGTAAGAACCTGCTTACCGCTGTCCCCGCCGGATTCCTTTAAATTGCCCAACATGGTATAGCGCCGTAACTGGCTTTTCACTCTCGCCACAAGTTCCAGTGGATTGAACGGTTTGGTCACATAATCATCGGCACCAATATTCAGTCCGAGAATTTTGTCTGCATCCTCCGATTTTGCAGAAAGTATAATAACCGGTATGTTGCTTTCCTCACGAAGTTTCATGGTCGCCCGGATTCCATCCATTTTCGGCATCATAATGTCAATCAAAAGCAGATGAATCTCCTGTTTTTTCAAAATCTCCAGTGCCATCACGCCATCGTATGCCGGAAATACCTGGTAGCCCTCTGTTTTCAAATAAATACTGATGGCTTCCACAATCTCTCTGTCATCATCACATACCAATACGTTATACATTCTCTTCTCCTCCATTTTCCCGTCATGCTCCACAAAAAAATTGATTTCTCCTGACATTACCTAATATATCAGGGAAATGTTAAGATAGGTTTCAATAAAAAATTAAGAAATTATGAAGTTGGATTCTCTTCATCCGTATTTTCCCCCTGCTGCCAGAACTGTGTTATCTCCCGGGTCACAGTATTTTGATTCACATAGTGTACATCACTCCACTCCTGGGGAAACAAACTCTTATACTGCCCGTAGCGAAATCGGTCATCCATCAACAGAATCATCCCCCTGTCCGCCTCGGTACGGATGACCCGCCCTGCCGCCTGTAGCACTTTGTTCATTCCCGGATACACATAGGCATAGGCAAAACCATCCATTCCCTGTTCTTTAAAATAGGCATTTAAAATATCCCGCTCCACACACACCTGGGGCAGTCCGGTTCCCACAATAAATGCCCCAATCAACTGGTCCTCCTTCAAATCAATCCCTTCCGAAAAAATTCCTCCCAGAATACAAAAAGCAATCAAGGACTTTTTGTCCTTTCTTTGAAATTCCAGCAAAAACCGTTCCCGGTCCTCCTCTGTCATGTTGCTGTCCTGAATGGTAAGTCGCCGTCCCTCTCCCAGTCCCCGTTCCAGTCCCACATCATAGACATCCTGCATCATCTTATAAGAGGAAAAAAATACCATATAATTTCCCGGCTTTACCGTTGCCGCCAGCAAATACTCCACAATCCGCTCATACTGCTCATAACTGCGACTGCTGTACTTGCTGGTAACTCCACTGGTAATTCCAATATAACGGTTCTCCTGAGAAAACGGGGAAGGAATGTACACCGCTTTGTCTTCCTTGTTTCCCGTCAGTAATTCTTTGTAATAGGAAACCGGCAACAGCGTAGCCGAAAAGAAAATGGTACTTCTGCCCTTGTCTAAAATTTCAGACAGGCAGTGGCTGGGGTTCACACAGAACAGCCGGAGCATCAGATTTTTCCCCGTCTGCTTCTGGACATAAATAACATAATTTTCATCCAATCCTTCATACATATTGAGAAAGTGATGCACTGCAAAATAAAACTCCATCACTTCTTTATAGCCTTCAAAATCCGTCCGCTCATCCAGTACCTTCTCCAGTTCCGTCAAAAATCGTAACAGTTGCACTGCAAAAGCATCACACTCTTTCCGTTTCAGACAAGGGTTGTCCCCCAGTTCTTTGCCGTAGGCAAGCATCGCCTGATTCAAGCGGTTCGCGGCATTTGCCGCCTGTCTGGAAACCGGTTGCAAATACCGTTTTACCGCCAGCATATCCTCCTTATACAAAGATGCACTGTACATATTGCGTCCCCGTTCCACCAGATTGTGGGCCTCATCAATAAGAAACAGGTATTCCCCCTTGGCCGCCTGCTCGGAAAAGAAGCGCTTCAACTGTACTTTAGGGTCAAACAAATAATTGTAATCGCAAATGACCGCATCCACCCAAAGGGCTGCATCCAATGCCAGATCATAGGGACAGACACGGTAACTCTTCGCATATTCTACAATACATTCCCGGCTGATGTTCTCCTCATGGGTCAGCATTTCATAGAGACATTCATTAATCCGGTCATAATGCCCTTTTGCCCGCTCACAAACCTCCGGATTGCAATCCCGTTCTTCCAGTATACACAATTTGTCCTTTGCCGAGATTGTTACGGATTTCAATTTCAACCCCTGCTGCCGCAACAGGGCAAAACTCTCCTCTGCCACAGTACGGGTAATGGTTTTCGCAGTCAGGTAGAACACTTTCTCCGCCAACCCCTCTCCAATTGCTTTAACTGCCGGAAAAACAGCAGAAATCGTTTTTCCCACTCCGGTGGGTGCCTGACAGAATAAATGCTCTGCCCGCAACATACTGGAATAAATCATGGCGGTTAATTCCTTTTGCCCCTTTCGGTAAGGGAACGGAAAGACCGCTTGTTTCGCACTCGTCTTCACATCCTCCAAATGGGTTACTTCAAATTCAAGAAAACGGGCATAAGAAAAAATCACCCCAAAAAACCATTTTTCCAACTCCAGAAAGGAATATAAAAACCAAAAACGTTTGATTTCCTCCGTATCCAGATTGACATAGGTCATCTGGACAAAAATCTCTTCTAAATTCTCCTGCCGGGCATACATATAGGCATAACATTTTGCCTGGGCGAGGTGAAGCGGTTCCGGAGCCTCGTACTCGTATACATTGCGGTACATACACTTAATCTCATCTATGGCTGTCAGATTCTTTTTTTCCGCCTTTCTTTCCCGTATCCTCTCCTCCACGGCAAGGGGCATTCCCTTCGTCGGTATGTCTCCGGTCAAAATTCCATCTGCCCGGCCGTCCACAGTAAGCAACGCACAATCCACATCCATCGTCAGCGATAGAGGAACTTCCGCCCTATAATGGCTTCCGCCCCTGCCCTGGATTTTCCGGTGCATTTTTGCTCCTGCCTGCATGGCATCCACATCCATACTTCCCCCCTGACGGGCATCAATATCCCCTTCCCGCAAAATAAATTCCACCAGATTACGCACACAAATGCGACGCTTTGGTTTCTCCTGCTCTACCCTTTGCTCTTGTGCTGTCATAATCTGACCTCCTGATTCTATCGCTACTCATAACGTGTTCATCGTTTTTGAAATAAAAAATAACCGGATGGAAACCATCCGGTACTATTATATAACGTATAAACAGGAAATCAAGAAAAACCAACAGGAAGAAAATCATTTGTGAAATACCACACAGATTTTGGTTCCTCTTCCTTCCTGGCTTTCCAGTTGCAACTGTGCCTCGTGAAGTTCCACAATATGTTTCACAATCGCAAGCCCCAGACCGGTTCCCCCGGTCTTTTTGGAACGGCTCTTGTCCACCCGGAAGAAGCGTTCAAAAATACGTTCCTGGTTTTCCTTTGAAATGCCGATTCCGTCATCGGAAACGGTAAGTTGTTCTCCCACATCAACCCAGACATTGCCTCCCTCATGGTTATAGCGGATGGCATTGTCACAGAGATTATACACCAGTTCCTCTATCATGTCCTTATTTGCCGTAATTACCGTAGACTCTCCCGACAAATGCAGCGTTACACCATGTTTTGCCGCCGACGGCTCCACCATGCTGACACAGGCCTGGGCAATAGCGTATAAATCCACTTCCTCCATCGTAATCTGATGTTCCGAAGAAGCATCCAGTTCCGACAACTTTATAATGTCATTAATTAGGGAAAGCAGACGTTTTGCATTTCGATGAATCTCTCCGGCAAAACGGGTGACGTCTTTTTCTGTCGCCATTCCATTTTCAATCAGTTCAGAGTAACCAGAAATGGAAGTCAGCGGTGTTTTTAACTCATGAGACACATTGGCAGTAAATTCCTGGCGCATTTTGGCACTTTTTAAAATGTCCTCATGCTGGGTCCGGATTAAATTGATGAAGGGCATCAATTCCTTGTATGTAGACACCCGGTCCAGATGATCCAAATCTCCCGCCATCTGCTCAATGGGAGCAATAAGACTCTTGGTAAGGTAATGTCCTAATAAATAGCATACCCAGAACAAAATACCAGAAATCAGAAGAATCACAGGAAATACGCTGCAATATACGCTCCATATACTTCCCGTCTCCTTTGCCACCCGAAGCACATTTCCATTTTCCATTCTAACCGCATAATAAAAATTGGATTTCTTAATGGTAGAGGAAGTACGAATCGTTTTTCCCTCTCCCTGCTCCAGCGCTTTTTGAATTTCCGGACGGTTCTTATGATTGTCCATAGTTGTCACATCTGCCTGGGTATCATAAGCCACACTTCCATCCGGACGTACTACCGTAATTCGGATTTTTTTCGTATCCAGATGGAAATTCTGAAACTCATAGTTCTCATCCTTTCCAAATATGTTGGTTTCCTCAATAATATGGGCATAGGAAATCAAATCGTCCATAACTTCCTGTTGGAACAATTTGTAGTAGACAATCGTTGTCATGATTACCGTAAACACAATCGCGATTGCTGTAATTGCCATAAAGCGGCTGTTGATTTTATTTTTCATTCCCGTTTCCTCTTACTCTGCCTGATATCCCACATTCCGCACTGTCTTAATATGTTTGCTGGCATCTCCCAGTTTCTGCCGCAACGTCTTAATATGCATATCCAATGTACGGGACTCTCCCTCATAATCCGTTCCCCACACACGCTCCATCAACACATCCCGTTTCAGCACAATACCTGCATTCTGAACAAGAAGGCGCAACAACTCATATTCTTTATAAGTCAGTTCTACCGTCTCACCATCCACTTTGCAAAGACGCTTGTTCGGCTCCAGCGTAATCTCCGAAAGAGTCAGAATCTCGTCCTCCCCGATGGCACTGCTTCGCCGCAAAAGAGCCTTTACCCGGGAAATCAACTCCATAATACCAAAAGGTTTTGTCAGGTAATCATCCGCCCCGGAATCCAGCCCTTTTACTTTGTCGATTTCGGTTGTCTTGGCTGTTACCATAATAATAGGCAGATGTTTCGTCTCAATATCTGCACGCAGTTTTTTCACCATGGAAATACCATCTTCATCAGGAAGCATGATATCCAGAATCGCCAAATCCGGGGTCCGCACTTTCATTCTACGGTAAAAATCCGTAGCACATTCAAACCCTTCCACCGTATAACCACTGTTTTTCAAAGCAAAGGTCTCAATCTCCCGAATATTCGTATCATCTTCTACAATATACAACAATGACATAGCGCCTGCTCCTTTCCTTCTGATTCCTATTATCCCCCTATTTTCTGACTTTGGCAAGTCCTAGGGAAGTACATATTTTTCTTTATAGGCAAGGTAACTCTCACGGAACTGGGTATCTTCTCCTTTGTCCAGAGATTCCAGATATTCGTGAGCCTCAATATCCTCCTGCCCTTCCTGAATAATACAGATAGCAATGTTACTGCAATGGTCTGCAATCCGTTCAAAGTCCGTTGACAAATCAGCGAGAATAAATCCCATGTCCACACTGCACTTTCCTTTTCGCAATCGTTTGACGTGCCGCTTTTTCACCTCTTTGTTCAACTTATCAATTACTTCCTCCAACGGCTCCACACATTTTGCCATCGTCTTGTCCTCTTCTACAAATACCTTTGTAGTCAAATCCATAATATCTGTAACTGCACTGGAAAATACCTCCAGTTCCTTAGATGCCTTAGAAGAAAATGCCATTTCCTTCGCCTGCATTTTATTCACCGCCTGGGCAATATTCAAGGCGTGGTCTGAAATACGCTCAAAGTCCCCAATACAATGCTGTAATTCTGCAATTCTCTGGCTGTCTTTCTGAGACGGGGACCGACCGGAAAGTTTTATCAGGTAACTGCCCAATGCATCCTCATAGTGATCAATCTGCTCTTCCAGCGCAAACACTTCCTCAGAACTATCTTTGCTATATTCCCAAATCAAAGAAACCGCCTGCTGTAAACTATACTGCGCCAATTCTGCCATATGGTGGGTTGCCTTCTCACACTGGGTAATGGCAAATGCCGGTTTCTCCAGAAAACGTTCATCTAATATCAGTAACTCGGAATCTGCCTGTGTCCCGGGCTGTTCTGTTACTCCCTGCTCCTCTGCATCGTCTCGGATGGACCAGGTTGCCAGACGCTCCAGCACCTTGGCAAAGGGAAGGAGAACAATCGTTGCACCAACATTGAAAAGAGAGTGCACCATAGCGATTCCCGCCGGACCCGCCGCTTCCTCCAGAAAAGCAAAAGGATGAAAACTATTAATCGTATAAAATACTACCATAAACAATAACGTTCCCATCAGATTAAAGTACAAATGTACAAAGGCCGCCCGTTTTGCATTTTTACTGGCACCGATACCAGACAAAAGTGCAGTTACACAAGTACCGATATTTTGTCCCATAATTACCGGAAGCACCGTACTGTAACTAAGACTCCCCGTAGCACAAAGAGCCTGTAAAATTCCCACAGAAGCAGAGGAACTCTGAATCACGGCAGTCAGTAATGCACCTGCCACCATTCCCAACACCGGATTGGAAAACATCGTGAGGATACTGGTAAATTCAGGTACATCTTTCAGCGGTTCCACGGCACCGCTCATCGTATCCATACCAAACATTAAGATGGCAAATCCAATCAGAATCGCACCGACATCCTTTTTTCGGTCAGACTTTGCAAACATTAAAAGACCAACACCAATCAAAGCCAACACTGGTGAAAAGGCGGTTGGCTTAAATAACTGTACAAAAAAATTGTCGCTCTCAATTCCCGAAAGACTTAAAATCCAGGATGTAACCGTAGTACCCACATTAGCACCCATAATGATTCCCACTGCCTGGTGTAATGTCATAATTCCTGAATTTACAAATCCTACCACCATTACAGTAGTAGCAGAAGAAGACTGAATTACCGCTGTAACCCCGGCTCCTAAAATAACTGCCTTGATGGGACTGGAAGTCAGTCTCGCCAGAATTCCTTCCAGTTTTCCTCCTGACACCTTTGCCAAACCGTCTCCCATCAGGTTCATACCATAGAGGAACAGCGCCAATCCACCAAACATCGTCAATACACTAAAAAAATCCATACATGACTCCTTTTCTTACGCAATGCGTCCTTTTTACATTGTTGTCTGGAAACCTGTCAATTATGCATGTATGCTTACCATGCATTGTAACAGTCTACCTTGTAATTGTAAAATTTAGTTAGTGTATATGTAAAATCCATGTAAAATATTTTACATTTAGTTAGTATAGACTTACTGCGCTGTTACCATTTTTCCTTCAATGGAAAAAATTACCCACTCTGCAATGTTTGTTGCATGGTCTCCAATCCGTTCAAAGTATTTGGCAACCATAAGTAAATCTGTAGCCTGCTCGCCGTTGTTGATGTTCTCATTAATCAGACGAATCAACTCTTCTTTGGTCGTCATAAACAAATCATCCACAATGTCATCCTGCTCCATTACCTTATATGCCTTGGGTGCATTGTTTTCAATATAAGCCTCAATACTTTTAATGACCATGTCCGTTGTCTCCACTGCCATTCGTTCAATGTGTTCCAGTTTCTTAATGTAGGGAGCGTCTGCCATCAAAATCGTAATCTCTGAAATATCAGAAGCATGGTCTCCAATTCGTTCCATATCAGTAACCATTTTTAAAGCCGCCGAAACAAAACGCAAATCACTTGCCACTGGCTGCTGACAGAGCAGAATTTTCAGGCACAGATTTTCAATTTCCTTCTCCATGTCATCTATGTTCTGGTCAAAAGCGATTGCTTTCTTTGCCAGTTCCACATCCTGCTTCATCAAAGCGGTAATCGCCATCTCGATGGCTTCCTCAATTAAATGTCCCATCTGAATCAATAAATTATTAAGCTGCCGTAATTGCTGCATATACTTTTCCCGCATCAACCAAACCTCCCTGTAATATAGTCTTCCGTGCGCTTATCCACCGGATTGCTGAATATATCTTCCGTATTTCCCGATTCAATAATCTCACCCAACAGGAAAAACACTGTCGTATCTGAGATTCTGGCTGCCTGCTGCATATTATGGGTTACCATAATAATCGTATATTTGTCTTTCAATTCCATTGCCAAATCTTCAATCTTAGAAGTGGAAATCGGGTCCAGCGCAGAAGTCGGTTCATCCATTAAAATTACTTCCGGTTCCACTGCCAACGCCCGGGCAATACAAAGGCGCTGCTGCTGTCCGCCAGAAAGCCCTAGTGCGCTCTTTTTCAAACGGTCTTTTACCTCATCCCAGATTGCTGCCTGCTTTAAAGAGCGCTCCACAATCTCATCCAGTTTTGCCTTATTGCGGATTCCATGGGTTCTGGGACCAAAGGCAATATTGTCATACACACTCATAGGAAACGGATTGGGTTTTTGAAATACCATTCCCACCCGTTTTCTAAGTTGGTTGACATCCATATTCCCATAGACATCATCCCCGTCCAACCGGACATCACCAGTAATCTTACATCCCTCCACCATATCGTTCATTCGGTTTAAAGATTTCAAAAAGGTACTTTTTCCACAACCGGAAGGACCAATAAAAGCAGTGACTTCGTTGCTTTTCATATCCAGATTGATATCCTTTAATGCGTGAAAATCTCCATAATACAAATCTAAATCTTTTACTGTAATTTTGTCTTTATGCTCCATTTTAATCTCCTATTATTCTACTTGATTTCATACACTCTAAGCCTTTGCCAGTTTTCCAGCTACCTTGTTGGACAAAAAGTTGATTCCAATGACTAGCAACAATAAAATGACCGCCGTCGCATACGCCTTATCCTCATGCAAACCTTCATTCGCCAGCACCCACATGTGTAATGCCAGAGTACGTCCGGATTCCATCGGACTTCCCGGAATCTTGGCAATCGTCCCGGAGGTATATAAAAGTGCTGCCGTTTCTCCTACAATCCTTCCTACAGCAAGAATAACGCCAGAAAGGATTCCTGGTACCGCGGAGGGCAGTACAATACGAAATACTGTACGGAGTCGTCCGGCACCCAGTCCAAAACTAGCTTCCCGGTAAGAATCGGGAACCGATTGCAACGCTTCTTCCGTGGTACGCATAATAACAGGGAGTACCATAATCGCTAGAGTAAAGGCTCCTGCCAGCAGGGACTGATTCCATTTCATCGCAGTGACAAAAAACAGCAGACCAAATAAACCATATACAATCGACGGAATTCCCGACAGGGTTTCTGTTGTCAAACGTACTACCTTTACCAACTTACTTCCTCGTTTTGCATATTCCACAGTATAAATTGCAGCCCCGATTCCAATCGGTACGACAATCGCTAATGTCATAACTGCCATAAACACTGTATTGATTGCTGCGGGCACAACAGAAACATTGTCTGAATTGTACTCCCAGGAAAAGAAATCAAAGGACAGATGGGGAACCCCCTTCACCAAAATATAGCCAATAATGTAAAGCAACATACCAAAGGTAATCACCGCTGCTCCGTATACGAGGATAGATAATACCACTGCTTCTATATTCTTTGGGGAACGGTTCTTTGCCCTTCCCTTTTTGTCTTGTATCACCTGTGACATCCTACTGCTCCTTTCTCTTTAACAAAGAAAAGCACAAATTGATGATTAAAATGAAAATAAACAAAACCATTCCTGTAGCAATCAATGCTTCTCTGTGCAAACCAGTTGCGTAACCCATTTCAATTACAATGTTTGCCGTCATGGTACGCACACCTTCAAATATACTTTCCGGCATCCGCGCCTGGTTACCAGCTACCATAATAACCGCCATGGTCTCACCAATCGCTCTACCTACACCCAGTATCACTGCCGCCATAATTCCTGATTTGGCTGCTGGCACAATGACCTTAAATACACTTCTCTCATGGGTGGCTCCCAATGCTCTGGCGCCTTCATAATAAGTATCGGAAATCGCCCGGATGGATGCTTCACTAACACTTACAATTGTAGGAAGAATCATAATTCCCAAAAGAAGGGAAGCAGTTAAAATACTGCAACCATTTCCTCCGAACCAGTCTCTTAACCCCCGGATGATGGGAACCAGAATTACCAAGCCAAAAAATCCATATACGACAGAGGGTATACCTGCCATTAAATCCGTAGCAGTTTTTAACACTTTATAATATTTTTTACCGCAAAATCTTGCCATAAATATAGCGGTTAAAATACCAATGGGAACGCCTACAATAATCGCTCCCGCAGTAATATAAATACTTCCACATATCATTGGAAAAATTCCAAAAGCGGGCTCTCCGTTTGTCGGTGCCCAAGTATGACCCAAAAGGAATTCTTTGACACCTATTTTTTGAATTGCAGGAATTCCATTTGCAAACAAAAACAGGCAGATTAGAAATACCGATAAAATTGAAATAACCGCTGTCAGCGTAAATAAAAATCTGGCAAATCCTTCCTTTAATTGACTTCTGAATTTTCTTTGTTCGCTTGTAAGTTCGGCACGCTCATGGCGTGCCTCCTTACGCAGTTCTGCTATATTTTCCATATTAGTTCAGACTCCAATCTGTAATTTCACCAGTAAAGATTCCTTTAATCTGGTCCATGGTTAAGTCGTCAACGCTGTTCTCTTTATTTACTACTACTGCAATTCCATCCAGTGCAATCGCGGTTGCAGTCAGTTTGGCAGCCTCTTCATCGCTGAGTTCACGGGATGCCATACCGATGTCACAAGTGCCTTCCATGGCAGAAGTCATACCTGTGGTAGAATCACTCTGCTGTACTTCTACTGTAACATTTCCATTCACAGCCTCATAAGCCTCTTTTAACTTCTCCATAACCGGAGTGACAGAGGAGGAACCTGCTACTACTACCTTACCGGAAGCACCATTACTCTCAAATGCTGCTGCACTCTCATCAATCTTGATGTACTTATTGTCCTCGACAATCTGCTGGCCTTCCGCACTCAGAATATAATTATAGAAATCCTGAGCAGCATCGCTTAACTTGCCATCTGTCAGAGTTGCAATGTTAAATGGACGGGAAATTGCATAACTCTTATCCTTAACCGTATCCGTAGAAGCCTCAACACCATCTACTTTTACTGCCTTAACCGTATCATTCAAAGAACCCAGTGATACATAGCCAATGGCATTGCTGTCTCCTGCTACATTGTTCATAACAACGTCCGTACTGTTGGCAATAATTGCATCGGTAGTGGTATGGTCTATCTTGTTGCCATCTGCATCCTTTTCCTCTACACCAGTCAATTCTACAAAGGCACCTCTTGTACCAGAACCATCCTCACGACTGACTACGGAAATTGTACCAGACACGCTGCTGCCACCTTCATCTGTCTTGGTTGCACTGCTGTTGTCTTTGCTTGCTCCACTTGTAGATGTGTCAGTTGAAGAACTGCCGCAACCAGATACCATTCCCAGAATCAGCACAATCCCCAGCATCAAACTTACTACTTTTTTCATTGAAATTTTCTTCATTTCTTTTTACCTCTCTTGTTCTATATAATTTATTGCAACTGCCCCCATCCGATGAATACCGGATAGAAGCAGAATTGCTCAAATCTTTGGTACACTTCTTCGTGTACCCTTTTCTTTTAAAACTTTTACGCAACCCCGACATTCACTGTCTCGTTGCATAAAAACTCGCGAATGGTGTCCCGTACCAGTTGCTCATCACCTCGTAAAACCTTTACTGTAATCGGTTTTTTCAGGTCCAGGCTGAAAATGCCCATAATCGACTTTGCATCTACTACATAGCGACCGGATTCCAAATCCACATTCGCATCCACTTTGGATATCTTGTTCACGAAGTTTTTTACCTTCTCAATGTTATTCAAACTAATAACCATATCCAATTCCTCCTTTCTCTTCTCTCTTTGACAATACCAAGTATAAAGAAGCAATGTAAAATGCAATACCCTGTAGCCGTAAAATGTTTGTAAAGTGTGGGTAAATGAAAACGTATTTTCCTCATAAAAAAATAGTGCAGAAGTTGTATTGTTCGCGAAACACCCACTCCCGCTGGATATTCAACGGTGTTTCTTTGAACAATTCAATTTCTGCACTTTAATTCGATATAGCACAAAAGATGATTCAATTGTATCGTATTCAGTAATAAGTTAATTTCTATTTCATAGGTCTTGCCAGTAAAGAGCCTTCTTCTGCTCCATACCCAGCCCCCCGGGCTGCCCAAAGGGATGACACAATCGGTTTTCCTTTGGAATCATATCCCTGACAGGTATAACCGGTAAACATTTCCACATGGTAAGTAGTGCTGTAGGGCTTGTTCAAATCAGTGGATTTAAATACAATATCCCCAGGATTCATCTGCATTTTTTCTATCTTTTTATAGGAATATCCACCCTTAATCATCCGGTTATGTGTTTTACACCATGCAGATTCTGTTACTGTAGTACCAGGGTATCCCGCACTTCCAAATGTGATGCTTGTATATTGTTTATATGCCTTCCAGACCAGTGCACTACAATCATAATATCCGGACTGGGTTCGTTTTGCCTGGCTGTAAGTCCAATGGGTTCCAATGTATGTCGCTCTGGCGCAAACCTTTTTTAAAGAAGAAGTCGTTACCGACACAGCACAGCCAATACGCTGCTCCCCAATTTTTGCAGTGATTACTGCATTTCCGATTGTTTTGCCCTTTACCACACCTTTATTGCTAACGGATGCAATCTTGGAATTGGTAGAACTCCAGGTAACTTTGCCGGAGTATCCGGTAATCTTTAACTTTTTGGAATGATTTTTCTCCAATAAATAAGAATTTGCAGAAATTCCCACAGTATTCAGAGAAAGGGCAATCTTAAACTTTTTTCCTCCGATGGTAACTGTAATCGTACTCTTACACTTCTTTTGTGCACTGACATTAAGCTGCAATACGTTGTTACTGAGGGAAGCACTTACAGACACCTTTTTATTGGAAGACTTACAGGAAAGATCTACTCCCTCCATCTCATCATTCAATACCACCGTACTGTTTACTGGTATTTCCAGTTTTGTTTCCTCATAATACACATAGTCACCATAGGAATAACTAGGGAATAAGTAACCTTTTACAGAGGATTTTCCCAAAGTAACATTTGTCATATCCAGCCGAACCGTAACATAAATCGTGGCACTAAACACCGAATATCCATAACCGTTATAACCCGTAACTGTTACTGTCTCACTACCTGTCGTATTCGCTGTGAATGTTCCATCTGCATTTACTGTCATACAGTGGGAATTCTCCCAGTAATCCTCCTCCAAAGTATACTCAAATCGATTTATCTGATTTCTCGTATCCTCTCCATAAATTGGATTACCATATTCATCATATCCCATGATTATCTGCTGTGGTGGTGTCACAGTCGGATTCGGTGTAATTCTTCCTGTATCTCCTACATACAGGCTGATGTTCTGTGAATCATCCGGATTCACTACAATCGTATAGTCTGCCGCCTCTGCCGGGATTTCTCCCCAAAATACTCCGCAAGCGCAGAGCAACAAAAGTATAAGGTGCTTTACTGATTTCTTCATCTGTCTCCTCCTTGTTATGCATAATTCACAAGTGATTGCAAAATAATCACTCTGCAAATAGTAAAATCTATTTTGCAAGCATCTATGTGAACCAGGTCCGCTTTCGAAACTCACCAGATTTCGGAAGTGTTGTGAGTTTTACAACGACCTGATGCCTAGTATATATTCCAAAATCAGTTTATCACAACTTCCATTTTATGGCAATTAACGAAAAGAGACAAAATGGAAAAATCAGCTAAAGCCCGCCATACAAGAGCAAGCCAAAGCTGATGTCAACCAATGAATCTATATAA
>JAQXNR010000055.1 GCA_029098105.1 Lachnospiraceae bacterium | reverse complement strand
ATTGCAAACCCATCGGTCAATATCAACATAATAGGAAGTCTTGCTCTTCAGATTGTCAATATTTCCGGCCGGACTAATTCCAAACTCCACGCTGGAATCTATTTTTTTGATTGCCTGATATACCTGACGGACAAGGCAGTTCACCTGGCTTCTTCTCCAACTGGTAATACTGGTATAACTCTCATTTTTCTTTTGTTGCCGCTTTACATAAGCATTGTATTCCTTTGCATCAAAAACCCGTTTGTAATTATATTGGGTAAAAGAAGGGTAAAAATAATCGTCAAAATGGATTCCGTCCACATCATAATTCTGCACCAGTTCCTTAACCCCTTTTACAATCAACTGGCGTACCGCTGGCTTGGAAGGATTGTAATAAATTTGCCCATTGTAAATCAGTACATTTCTCCGGGTCGCCGCCTTGGAGTACCATTTTCGTGCCGGATTGTCTTTTGACAATTTTGAAATACTGGTAGAAGAAAGAGTAACACGGTATGGGTTCACCCATGCCTCTATTCTGAGATTTCTCTCATGGGCCTGCGTCACCATAATGTTTAGTGGGTCAAATCCCGGGTTCTTTCCCTGCTTGCCGGAAGCAATCTTAGACCAGGGAAAATACTCGGATTCGTACATCGCATCTCCAAAAGGACGTACATGCACCACCACAGTGTTCATTCCCATACTTTTTACATTGTCAAACATTTTTTTAATCTGTTTGGTAAAATATGCTTTTGTCTTAACCTTAAAATCCAAATCATCAAAAGAAAACCAAACTGCCTTTCGCTCTGTGGAAACTGCCGCTTTCGCCTGCGTTGTCGTTTCTTTCTTTTGTGTCGTCGTATTACTTGACTGTGTAGTTGTTCCCTGAGCAGTAGTTGTTCCCTGTGTCGTAGTTACATTTTCCTGTATTTCTTCCTGCGCCTGCACCGTCTGCCCCGGCAAAGACACTGGCAGACAAGCGCTGCCCACCGCCAGAACAAGCAAAAATGCCAACAGACGCGTTCCCTTTTTCTTCATTCCGTTCTCTCCTTTTTATTCTGTTTCGGTAATTCCTGCCATTTTGAGAATGTGCAATGCATTCGTCGTCCTGCATCTGCCCTCTTTCACCCGGTATTCAAACTTTAACTGGTCTTCCTCAAAATACTCATCAAAATGGTAATTCTCCAACATAGGCTGCTCTTCAGACAACTGGCATAACTCAAAATCATGAGTAGAAACCATGCCATTCACCCATTTCAAACAAAGTGCCTGAATGACACCCTTTGCTCCCACAATCCGGTCTGCCGAATTCGTTCCCTTAAAAATCTCATCAATCAGTACCAACATAGGAATCTCTTTTCTAGAAAAGGTAATCATTTTCTGAATTCGGAGCACCTCCGCATAAAACGTAGAAATTCCCTGTCCCACATCATCTACCACCCGCATAGAGGTAAATAACTGCATCTGGCTGATGCGGCATCCCGTAGCACAAACCGGTGCGCCGGCATAGGCCAGCACAAGATTCACACCCAGCGTTCTCAAATAGGTCGTCTTTCCAGACATATTAGACCCGGTAATCAGACGAATCTGATTCTCAAGCAGAACATCATTTCCCACAACTTCCCGTTCCAAAAGCAGGGGATGACACATCTGTGTCATATCTACAAAGGGTTCCCCGCTCTCACATATTTGAGGGTAAGAAACTGTACTACGGGTACGGGCAATCACAGCAAGACTCAACAGTGCTTCCATCTCACTGACACACTCCACCCAGGCATCTACACGGTGTGCATATTTCCCCGTCCAATTCACAAAGGCAAGATAGACAAAAACATTATAAAAACAGACCATACAAAGGATTCCATACACAATCGGGTTATGCCGGAATTGCAGTGCTTCCCCAATCACCTGCAGACGTTTCATACCCTTTTGGCTGTCTTTTTTTACTTCTGCCTGCAACTCTGCCAGAATACCACTCTCCATTTTCTCCTCAGTCATTGCCTGAAGAAAGTCCCGGTATTCAGAAAGGTAACGAAGGTAGGAAAAAACACCAGCACTTTTCCCCACCACAATTCCATCCACTGCCTGACTCACAATCAACTGAACCACCAGCATACATACAAACCATTGAAAATCAATTCTCTGACAGCATGCCAAAAGCAATGTTATAATGGTCACCAGGATACTTGCCCCTGCCAGAATACCAATCCAAACCGCCTGCTTTTTTTCCTTTGAGGCATTCTCAGACAGTTCTGCAAAAAATCGCAGAGACCCTCGCAAATCCTGCTTTCCCATTTTCTGTGCCAATGCCTCAAGGCGCAGAGAATACTTCTCCTTCTCCCGTAACTCCTGTACTGCCTGCTGTCTCTTTTCAATGCTTCCAATACTCTCTTTTAATCCAGCCGAATCTCCCAAAGCCCCTGTCAGCCATTCCCGTAAACGGTTTCGCCCACCTGGGGAAACAGCAGCATTCATGTACTGAAACAGAGAAGACGGTCCAAAAATATCCAAATCCGAGGCTTCCTCCCGGTATGTCACCTGTTCTCCAGTGAGAAAGTCCTCTCCTCTGTCTGGGAACTTCTTCCAGTCATTACTAAACCGGGCAATGTAACGATCCAATACCTGTCCCATAGCCCGTTCGTAAGAAAGTTTCTCCTGAAATTCATGAAAGTAAAAAACAAGAAAAAAGAAAAGCATCGCAAAGAAAAGCCCGATTCCCAGAACCATTCGGTAATGGTCGGTAACTCCCAGTACAATCCCTACAAAGGCAATCACAAAGGTAATCAGCCGAATCCAACTAAGCAAATTTGTCCTTCGCTCCAGGCGACGAATACTTTCCTCTATTTTTTGTTTTTCTATTATAAAATGTTCTACCATTTCACCACTCTTTTACATTAATATTATACTTACTCCTCATTCTCCGGCAACTCAAAGCGGTAACCAAATCCATGTACCGTCTTAATGTATGCACATTCCCCGGTCAACTTGGAGCGCAACTGCTTAATATGGGTATCTACGGTTCTGGTGTCTCCCACATAATTATATCCCCAGACCTGATTTAAAATATTCTCCCGCAGCACAACAACATTAGGATTGTCCAGAAAATAAGCTAGCAGACTATACTCTTTTGCTGTCAATCCAATGTCTTCGTCGTGCAAAAATACCCGCTTGTTTTCACTATCTATCGTCAACAGTCCAACCTGCTGTTTTCCTCTGCCAACACCCACACTGCTGCGCTTTAACACTGCTTCAATATGTCCCAGCAGTACCGCGTTGGAAAACGGCTTCAATATGTAATCATCCGCCCCCAGATCAAATCCTTCCACCTGGTCCTGCTCTGCATCCTTTGCTGTCAACATAATGACTGGAACCTGGCACATACTGCGAATCTCACTCAAAACTCCATAACCGTCCAGTTTCGGCAGCATAATGTCCAGCAGTACCAAATCAATAACCTGGTTATTCTCATAAAAAACATCGAGAGCCTCTTCTCCGTCTTCTGCCTGAAGAACATAATACCCCTTCAAGGTCAAAAAATCCTTCAGCATTCTGCGAATCCGACTCTCATCCTCTACTACCAGTATACATTCCTTTGAATTCTTCATCATCTCACCTCGTTGTTGTAAAACTATTTTCAGTAATACTATGTATCATGTTACAACGTTTATATGGTTTTTCTGTGATATAAAAAAGAGGACTTTTCTAAAGTCCTCTTTATGGTAACATATTTTTTAAACTACGGCTACCAGTTTCTCATAATTGTCTTACGCTCAATCGGGTCCAGTTTGCAGATTGCCGGGTCATCATAATAAGAATCACTCTTGACATGGGTCGTGGACACTTCCTCAAAAATTGCTCCTGTCTTGGAAGAAAAAGCGTGTTTCTCTCCCCGCAGTACCGTCTGAATATCTCCCGGCTTCATATTCCGTTTTTTGCCCTCGATTTCCACCTCCAGATCCCCATACAATAACTGGAAGGTTTCTTCTTTTACTCTGTGAGCGTGCATTGGATGTTTCTGACCCGGAAGTACAATCAATAATTTCTTGCAATACTCCCGGTTAATGATGTTGATGATGACCGCGCCCACCTGTCGGAAGTTCTGCATTCCATAGTGGTGGGACAGTTCCACCTCAAAGTCCTCGCCCAGGGCAATTCCTGCCTCATAAAGCATACCTTTGGCATCATGCACAACGCTGCGCACCAAATTAATATTGGTCAATTCCCGTTTCTCATGAATTTCTTCTCTTGCCTCATAATCTCTGCTGGCAACCACACCTTCGTAGAAATCACCACTGTTCATCTGTTTTTCATGACAAGGCATAGCGAAAAATACATCCCCCCGGTGAATCTCCTCGCCTTTTTTAATCGGTTTCAAAGCATACACACCGCGCATCAGAGAATTCAAGGAATCCACCTCTGCCTGACTGATGTACTTGTCGTTCTCTTTCTTCAAAGAGCACATATTCTTTGCATTCTCCGCTGCAACCACCCAGGCATCCGCCTGCTTAGGATTCATAGAATAGGCATTCAGCGTAATGGTTTCCGTGGGAAGTCCCACATGCCGTTCCAGTATAGACGCTCCCTTGGCAACTGCCATCATAGGTACCGTATTGTCCTCCGGATCCTCATGTCCGGAATATCCAATTACCACATCCGGGTAACGTTTTTTCATCTTGTCAATGAAATCCAACTGTAAGTGCCCCATAGGTGCCGGGTACTCTGCAATACAGTGCAAAAAAGCAAAATGACAATTTCTATGGGAAAAGAAATTATAAATTTTATCAATATCGGAAAGGGTTTTCCCACCAGTGGAAATTACAAGAGGCTTTCCTGTCTCTGCCACCTTGGCAAGCAATGGCCAGTCCAGTGAAGAACAACTTGCCACCTTGATGACATCAATTCCCTGCTCCATACACCAGTCTACACCATCTTCATCGAAGGGGGTACTCATCGTTACCATTCCTTCTTCCCGAACACCCTCTACCAGTTGACTAAACTGGTCAAAAGTCAATCTGGTACTCTCAAACCGGGGAATATGCGGGACATCCGTTCTTCCTTTGTAATCCGGGTGAATAAAAGTATCCAGATTGCGGTACTGCAACTTTACCGCTGCTTTGATGTTATGGTTGCGGGCAATCTTCCCCATCTCATGAATGATGTCCAAACCATGTTCCACACTTCCCTGATGGCTGTTTGCCATCTCAAAAATATATAAGTCCTCCAAAATATCTTTTTTATTTTCCATAACCCGGCCTCCCGCCTATCTTAATTATCCTTTGCAATCTCCGTGATGGACTTCGCCAAACCTGCAATTCCCTGAATCTCGGAGGGAATAATAATCTTGGTTGCCTGACCATCTGCAGCCTTTGCAAATGCCTCTAAACTCTTCAATTGAATGACTGCCTGGTCGGCACCCACTTCCTTGATGAAATTCAAACCATCCGCATTCGCCTTTTGAATTGTCAGAATTGCTTCTGCCTGACCTTCCGCCTCCCGGATAGTAGCCTCTTTCTTTGCCTCTGCCCGAAGGATGGCAGCCGCCTTTTCTGCCTCTGCCTCAAGAATTGCAGACTCTTTCTTACCTTCTGCAGTCAGAATTGCTGATTTCTTCTCACCTTCTGCCCGAAGAATGGCTTCCCGGCGCTCCCGTTCTGCCTTCATCTGCTTCTCCATGGAATCCTGAATCTCTGCCGGTGGCATAATGTTTCTCAGTTCCACACGGTTAATCTTAATTCCCCAGGGATCTGTTGCCAAATCCAGTACAGAACACATCTTTGTATTAATCGTCTCACGAGAAGTCAAAGTCTGATCCAGTTCCAAATCACCAATAATATTACGCAGTGTAGTCGCAGTCAACTTCTCCACTGCCATAATCGGATTGTCCACACCGTAGGTAAACTGCTTCGGATCCGTAATCTGGTAAAATACTACTGTATCAATCTTCATCGTTACATTATCCTTCGTAATTACCGGCTGGGGAGGGAAATCCAGTACCTGCTCTTTCAAATTCACCTTCTTACTGATGCGGTCAATAAAAGGTGCTTTAAAATGCATACCCACAGACCAGGTATCCTGATAGGTTCCCAGACGCTCAATCACATAGGCATGAGCCTGGGGAACAATCTTAATACAGGACAGAATAATCCATACCACCAACGCAACTACAATCAAACCTACAAATAAACCAAAACCTTCCATAAGGTCCTCCTTATTCTTCCGTTGGTGCAACCAGACACGTAACACCGGAAATTTCTTTAATTACAACTCGTTTACCTTTGCCAATCCGTACTTTGTCTTCCTCGCTTCGCGCAGTCCAGTAACTGCCTTTTACCTGAATCTGACCCTCTGCCTTCAAATTGTCAATATCCATTGTAACTACAGCCGTCTGTCCTACCAGACTCTCGGAATTGGTCTTTACTGTGCGGTTGTTCAAAAAACGCATAGCCCAAGGTCTGGTAAACACCAGTAATACCACAGAAACAACAACACACAGTATAATCTGTACTACAAGATTCGCCCCTAAAGCTGCTGCAATCGCTGCCACTAACGCACCACCTGCAAACCATATACTGGTCAGTCCCATGCTGGCACATTCAATCACAATCAATACAACCATTGCAATCAGCCAATACAATGCAGCTGTCATACACATCCTCCTTCTCTCTATAATAATTTTATTTTACTATATTTTGCAGTATAACTCAAGAATTCTTTCCCCTGCGCTGCCGCAACATTTCATAGGAAAGTACTGTCGCCGCGGTGGCCGCATTCAAGGATTCTACCCTGCCCTCCATCGGAATCCGGATTCTCTCCTGAGCAAGAGCAGTCAACTCCGGAGTCAGTCCATTTCCCTCATTCCCAATAAAAATACAACTTCCCTTTGTAAAGTCAGACTGGTAAAAATCGGTGCCAGAGAGATGGGCTGCAAAAGTAGTAATGCCCTGTTCTTTTATGAACCTCACTGCATCCTTAATATCCTCCACATAAATGAAGGGAACCCGGAAAACAGAACCCATAGTAGACCGAATCACTTTGGAATTATAAATGTCCACCGTATCCCGGGAAAGAACCATTCCGGTAATACCTGCTCCCTCTGCCATACGCACAATAGTCCCCAGATTTCCTGGATCTTGCAAACCTTCCAGAAGCAGCAAGGCCGGAATTTGTTTCGTTTCCTCTCCCAGTTCCGCCCCCGTTACTACCTTGCGCAGAGAATGGGACAACTGCCTCACAACCGCCAGAATTCCCTGGGGAGAAAGGGTATCCGACATATCCCGGTAAACCCCGGGACTGACCAGTTCATAGGAAACTTCCTCCAACAACTTTGAATGCTTCGCCAGACATTCTTCTGTTACAAACACCTGCACCAGCAGTTCCTTTGGAATTTCCTGAAACAGCCGGACGCCTTCCACAATAAACAATTTCTGCTTTCGTCTCTGAGATGCACTCTTTTGTAATTTTATAACATTCTTCACCTGTTGGTTTGATACACTTGTAATCATAGTATTACCTCATATTTGCTATACTTTTTTCTTTTACCCGTACATTTTCTTCTCCATAGCGGGAAATCAATTCCTCCAGAAGTTCCGGTTCCCGGCGCACATAGCAGTTCCGGGGCAGACGGTTCATTGCCCGTTCCGCTTTGCAATATACCACTACCGGAACCGCAGTGCGGTATTCATCATGGTATGCCAACAATGTCTCTTTCAGAGCCTGTGCCTGTTCCTGGTAAGCCTCTTTGCTGGCAAACTGAATCCATAATTCCTTAGGCACATCCTCAAAGGGGACAATTTTTTCACAGATGAACTTGGCTTCCTCCTCTGTGACACTGGCATGACCTCTAATATATACTTTGCGCTCTTCCGTAAATAACTGCTTGTTCATCTCATAGTCTTTTGGAAAAACTACAACTTCCACCGAAGCCAATAAATCTTCCAGCCGCAGGAACGCCATCTGCTGTCCCCGGCGTGTCGTCTTTACTGTAACACTCTCAATCAGCCCGCCAATGACATAGGTATGATTGTCCCGTACATTACAGGTTCCCGTCTCCTCATTGATTATAAAATCCATTGCATTCGCCGTTGTATTTTGTTGTAACTGCTTTGCGTCATCCTCCAGAGGATGCCCACTGGCATAAATACCCAGCACTTCCTTTTCAAATGCCAGTTTAATCCCCTTTTCATATTCCCCACAATCCGGCATCGTAATACGGAAATTCTCTTCCTGTCCCCCCATAATTTCAAACAAGGACATCTGTCCGGTAATCTTTTTTTTCTTTTCCGCGGCAACACTGTCCAAAACCTTTGCATAAACCTGCATCAACTGCTTTCTGGTCGCTCCCAGACTGTCCAGTGCTCCCGCCTTGATTAAACTCTCCAGCGTGCGCTTATTGACTTCCCGGGAAGAAAGCCGCTCTACAAAGTCATAAATGTCCCGGTAAGGGCCCCGCTTCTTCCGCTCCGCAATAATGGAATCCACCACAGGCTTTCCCAGACTTTTGATGGCAGACAAGCCGTACCGGATTTTCCCTTTGGAAGCGGAAAACCCACTTTCTCCCTCATTCACATCCGGAGACAGAATCTCAATGCCCATCTGGCGACAGTGGTTAATGTAAGCACTGATTTTCCCAGTATTTCCCAACACAGATGTCATCAATGCTGCCATGAACTCCACCGGGTAGTAGTATTTCAGCCATGCCGTCTGGTATGCCACCACAGCGTAAGCCGCCGCATGTGACTTATTAAAAGCATAATTTGCAAAATCAATCATCTCATCGAAAATATGATTTGCCACAGATTCATCAATTCCCCTGTGAACACATCCTTCTACGCCCTCTTCCTCATTTCCATAGACAAAATTTTTGCGTTCCCGTTGCATGACATCTGCCTTTTTCTTAGACATGGCACGTCGTACCAAGTCACTGCGTCCCATTGTATACCCCGCCAGTTTCATTACAATCTGCATAACCTGTTCCTGATATACAATACAGCCGTAAGTAGGTTTTAAAATCTCTTCCAGTTCCGGGCAGTCATACACAATGCTGTCCTGATTCTCTTTTCCCTTAATATAGCGGGGAATAAAATCCATCGGTCCGGGACGGTACAGGGAAATCCCCGCAATAATATCTTCCAGGTTCTGAGGCTTTAACTCCTTCATAAAACTCTTCATTCCTGCACTCTCTAACTGGAAGACACCATCGCAATGTCCGGAACCAATCATCTCATAAACCCCGGCATCATTAAAATCAATATGGTCAATGTCAATATCCTCTCCAGTATTCCGCACTGCCATAGACACTGCATTCTGAATCACAGTCAAAGTACGCAATCCCAGAAAGTCCATTTTCAGAAGTCCCAGTTCCTCGATGGTGGTCATCGTAAACTGAGTTGTAATCGCATCCTCTGACCCCCGGGACAAAGGAACAAAATCGTCAATAGGCTGCGAGCCAATCACAACTCCGGCAGCATGCATGGAAGTATGCCGTGGAAGTCCCTCCAGACGCATAGACATATCAATCAAATACCGAACCTGTTCATCGCTCTCATATAAATTCTTTAATTCCGGATTCTTCTTCAGTGACTTAGCAATGGTAATGTCCTTCTCATTAGAAGTAGGATTTGGAATCATTTTGGCAACAGCATCCACCTGGGCATAAGGCATATCCAGCACCCGTCCCACATCCCGTATTACCATCTTGGCTGCCATAGTACCAAAGGTAACAATCTGCACCACCTGGTCTTTTCCGTATTTCTCAACTACATAGTTGATGACTTCCTGTCGTCTCTCATAACAAAAATCCACATCAATATCCGGCATACTAACTCGTTCCGGATTCAGAAAACGCTCAAAAAGCAGTTGGAACCGCATCGGATCAATGTTCGTAATTTCCAGACAGTAGGACACAATACTTCCCGCTGCCGAACCTCGTCCCGGTCCCACAGCAATCCCATTCTCCCTTGCGTAATGAATGAAATCCCAAACAATCAGAAAATAGTCTACATACCCCATATTCTTTATGGTTTCCAACTCATACTCCAGCCGTTCCCTGAGTTCTGACAGGTTATACTCCGGAGTATCAGGAAGTTTCGGAGCCTGGGCACCATAGCGCCGTTCAAAACCTTCCTGACAAAGTTGTGTCAGATAGTCGAAGGAATCCATTCCACCGGGCACGTCATATTTGGGCAGTTTCTGCTCTCCAAATACAATTTCCACGTTACATCGTCTGGCAATCTTATGGGTATTCTCGATTGCCTCCAGGGCATAGGGAAACAACATATTCATTTCCTCTTCCGATTTTAAGTAATACTGCCCTCCTTCATACTTCATGCGGTCTTCATCCGCCACATGCTTTCCTGTCTGAATACAGAGCAGAATGTCATGCGCTGCCGCATCCTCTTCATAAATATAATGAGAATCGTTGGTTACTACAAGAGGAATTCCAGTATCCTGATGCATCCGCATCAATCCCTGATTGACCGTTGCCTGATCTGGAATCCCATGGTCCTGCATCTCCAGAAAAAAATTGTCTTTTCCGAATATATTCTGAAGTTCCAGTGCTGCCTTTTTGCCTTCCTCATAAAAACCTTTCCGCAAATAACTCGCCACTTCACCGGCAAGACAGGCAGACAACGCAATAATACCCTCATGGTATTTTTCCAGTACCTCTTTGTCCACCCGGGGCTTATAATAAAATCCTTCCGTAAATCCTTTGGAAACAATCTTAATCAGATTGTGGTATCCCACATCGTTCTCCGCCAGCAAAACAAGATGATAGTACCGCTCCTCACCACGAACCGTCTCCCTGTCCCAGCGGGAATCGGGGGCAACATATACCTCGCAGCCAATAATAGGCTTAATCCCCTCCGCCTTTGCCGCCTTGTAAAAATCGATTACCCCGTACATTACACCGTGGTCGGTAATGGCAATGCTGTCCATCCCCAGTTCCTTTGCCCGGTGCACCAATTCCGAAATCTTACTGGAACCGTCCAGCAAACTGTATTCCGTATGGACATGAAGATGTGTAAACATACGCTATCTCCTCTCTAGCAGCCCTTTGCCTTCTTTGTACATGCCTTCATCGCTTCGATTACAGAACTACGCATTCCCTTTTCCTCTAACACCCGGACTGCCTCTATCGTAGTTCCACCCGGAGAACATACCATATCCTTTAATTCCCCGGGATGCATTCCGGTTTCCAAAACCATTTTAGCGCTGCCAAGAACCGCCTGCGACGCAAAGGTATAGGCCTGCGCCCGAGGCATTCCATCTGCCACTGCCGCATCTGCCATCGCCTCAATAAACATAAACACATAAGCCGGAGAACTTCCACTTACGGAAACCACCACATCCATTAACGACTCTGCAATGACCTCTGCTTTACCGAAACTGCGCAATATTGTCAAAACCTTCTGTAAATCTGCTTCTTCCATACTGTCACATGGAGTTACACCGGTGATTCCCTCTCCAACTAATGCAGGGGTATTGGGCATTGTCCGCACAATCTTATATTCTGAACTTCCAAACTGGTCTGCCAGCCACCGCAGACTCTTACCCGGAGCAATGGAAATAAAAACCTGCTCCTTTGTGGCAGAACTTCGGATTTCACTGATGACATCCTCATAATACAAAGGTTTCACCGCCAATACTACCACATCCGACTGTTCTACTACCTCTTTGTTACTCAATGTAACCCGAATCCCATATTGTCCCTGAACCTTATTGAGCGTTGCCTCTGTCTTTGCCGAAGCAATAATATCCTGTTCTGTGCATAACTGCTTCTTTATAATTCCACCAATCATCGCCTGCGCCATATTCCCACATCCAATAAATCCAATCGTCATTTCAATGCCTCCATTCTGGTTTTCAAAACCTGTCCTACAACTATATATATCAGTTCGTTCTTTAAAACCAGTATACCCTATTCCAGATTGTTTGTTAAGTAAAAAAACACAACCCCGGATTACTCCGGGGCTGTGTGAATACCATGAGATCTATGTTTCAACCAATGTCTCTCAAATTGTAACAAAACAAAGCAATTACATTTCCTATTTTTCCAATAGTCGGCATTCTGCTCATTTGCACAAATTGCTTTGTCTACATTTTATATTATATAAGTGTTTTTTTTAAATTGCAAGTAATTTTTTACAAGTAATAATACAATTTTCTTTCTTTTTTCGTTGTTTTACACATTTCAGTTTACATAATCCAATTTTCTTTTAAAAAAAAGTATAATTCCTTTAATCTCTTTATATTTCGCATAACAACAAGGAGGCACTATGGAATCAAACAACACCATCATAAAAAAGCAATTCTCCCGAATTCTGCAGGAATACCGTCTAAAAAATGAACTGTCCCGTCAGCAGGTGATTGACTATCTGGTGCAAAACCAGATTCAGAACATTCGCCCCAAAACCTTTTACAGTTGGGAAAACGGTCAGACGCTTCCCGGTACCTATACCTTTCTCCAACTCTGCCGTCTCTATCACATCGAAGATATTCTCAATGTTTTTGAACTGTACTATATTCCTCAGGAAAATAATCCACTAAGCAATCTTTCCCACCACGAGAAAGAACTTTTGCTCGCCTATCGCAGTCATCCGGAAATGCATTTTGCCATCCAGCGCCTGTTAGGATTAAAATAAAGAATATTTTCTATATATTAAAAGGCTGCCCTAAAGGACAGCCTTTGTCAAATCTGAAATCTACATATTCTTAATACGCTCTACCGCTTTTACTGTATTCTCATAAGTTCCAAAAGCAGTAAGCCGGAAGTAGCCTTCACCAGAAGGACCAAAACCAGAACCAGGAGTACCGACTACATGTGCATGCTCCAGAAGTTTGTCAAAGAAGTCCCAACTGCTCATATTGTCTGGTGTTTCCATCCAGATGTAAGGTGCATTCACCCCGCCAGATACCGTATAACCAGCCTCTTTCAAGCCATCGTAAATAACTTTAGCGTTTCTCTGGTAATATCCCACCTGCTCTTTTAACTGTGCCTTTCCCTCATCGGTATACACAGCTGCTCCTGCAGCCTGAATAATATATGGCGCACCGTTGAACTTCGTTCCATGACGTCGAGCCCATAATGCATTCAAACTGACTTCTCCACATTTCAAATCCTTTGGAATGACGGTGAAACCGAGACGGGTTCCAGTAAAGCCGGCATTTTTTGAAAAACTGCGAATCTCAATCGCACAAGTCTTAGCACCTTCACATTCATAAATTGAATGTGCCACATTTTCTTCGGTAATATATGCTTCATAAGCAGCATCGTAAATAATACAGGCACCAACCTTATTCGCATAATCTACCCATTCCTGTAACTGAGGTTTTGTAATCGTAGAACCGGTAGGGTTATTCGGGAAACACAAGTAAATTAAATCCGGCGTCTCCTTCGGAAGTTCCGGTGCAAAATTATTTGCCGCGGTACAAGGCATATAAATCACATCACTCCAACGCTCCGTAGCCGCATCATAAGTACCGGTTCTGCCTGCCATTACGTTAGAATCCACATATACCGGATATACCGGGTCACAGACTGCAATCTTATTGTCGCTTCCAAAAATCTCCTGTATATTTGCAGAATCACTTTTCGCTCCGTCACTGACAAATATTTCATCTGTGGAAATATCCACACCCCTTGCCTTATAATCATTGTCCACAATCGCCTGTCTCAAAAAAGCATAACCCAAATCCGGAGCATAGCCTTTAAAAGTAGCGGCATCCGCCATCTCATCCACTGCACTGTGCAGACGGTTAACAATGGCTGGAACCAGTGGCTGGGTAACATCGCCAATTCCCAGACTAATAATATCCTGATCCGGATTCGCCTCTTTGTAGGCTGCTACCCTTTTTGCAATAGTGGAAAACAAATAACTTCCTGGTAATTTTAAATAATTCTCGTTAATCTGAAACATAATCTTCCTCCTGTCTATTAATACTATATATATGAATATCTCATTCATAATCATCACACGTTTTCATACCTAAGGCATATATACAATCCCATAGAAAATGGTTTTCACCAAAACCGGCAGAGTTGAAACGCCTTCGTATGCCCACGTTTCTAATAAATATCCAACACATCCCGGGCAGTTAATACCAGACTCTGACCACTGTCCATGCTCTTCTTCTGCAGGTACCTATGTGCCTCTTCTTCTGACATTCCTCTCTGGTCAATCAGCATTAACTTCGCGTGCTCAATTACCGCAATCTCTTCCTGAGAACGCATTTTTGGCTGCTCCTTGCGCCGTTTCCGTTTTCGCAGAATTCTCTCTAGCATATAATTGACATTCTCAATCAGTTCATATCCCTTGAAGGGCATTCCCATACAGACCACTTCTGTCTCATCAATCTCCGCTCTGCGGGTCTGAGACGCCAGTAAAAGCATTTCAAATGTATCCGGAACATATTCCAGCAATTCAGAATATACCATATCTACAAACTGGTAACCACAAATAATCAATCCGTCATCCAGACTGTCCAATGTGCTAATCACCTGTGCCCCAGTGTTACACACCGCTGTCACAGGAATTCCATTTTTTATTAAAAGGCTGCGTATACTCTTACCAATTTCTACCTTAGGAAACAGAATAATCACGTTAATCATCCGTTCACCTCCGGTCTAATAATATTCTTTTGTAAAACACTTTATGAAAAGAAAATCATTACCCCATTTATCAGATTTTGTACAAATATTCCTCCAATTCCCAATTTGTAATCTGGGAAGTATATTGCAGCCACTCACTCTGCTTTGCCTTGCGGTACATGTTGCTCGTATGGCTTCCCAGCACACTCTGAATGTATTCATCCTTTTCAAAGGCCTGTACTGCCTCTGACAGATTGCCGGGAAGTTTTTCAATACCGGCAGCCTTTCGATCCTCCTCTGCCATAGCATAAATGTTACTCTTAACCTCATCAGGAACCGCAAGTTTTCTTTCCATACCATCCAGTCCTGCTGCCAGGCAGACCGCCAAAGCCAAGTAAGGATTGGTTGCGGTATCCGGGCTTCGAAATTCAATCCGGGTACCCGCTCCCCGGGAAGCCGGAATCCGAATCAATGGACTTCTGTTCGTACGGGACCAGGCAATATAAACCGGTGCCTCAAATCCCGGAACCAAGCGTTTATAGGAATTCACCAGCGGATTCGTAATAAGACTCATTCCCGGAGCGTGTTCCATAAGACCGGCGATGAAATGGTAGGCTTCCTCACTCAGCCCGTTTTTGCCATCGGCTTTCGCAAATATATTTTTGCCATCTTTGCTCAGAGACATATTGATATGCATTCCTGAACCCTGTACGCCATACACCGGTTTCGGCATAAAACTGGCAAACAGGCCATGACGTTTTGCAATGGAACGAACAACCAGTTTAAAGGTAATAATATTGTCCGCCGTTTTCAACGCGTTGTCATACTTAAAATCAATCTCATGCTGTGCCGGAGCCATTTCGTGATGGGATGCCTCTATCGTATAGTTCATCTTCTCCAGTGCCAGGACCATATCTCTTCTGGCATTTTCACCCAAATCCAGAGGTCCCAAATCAAAGTATCCGGCTTTTTCATGAGTCAGCGTAGTGGGTCGTCCTTCATCATCCGTGTGGAACAGGAAAAACTCACATTCCGGTCCTACTTCAAAGGTATACCCCAACTCTGCCGCCCGCTTTAATTCTTTCTTTAAAATATATCGGGGATCTCCCTCAAAAGGGGTCCCATCCGGATTGTAGACATCACAGATTAACCGTGCCACTTTTCCAACCTGGGGACGCCATGGAAAAATCTCAAAAGTATCCAAATCCGGGTACAGAAACATATCGGATTCTTCGATGTTCACAAAGCCATCAATGGAAGAACCATCAAACATCACTTTGTTGTCCAATGCCTCATCTAAATGCCCGGCGGTAATGGCTACATTTTTCAGCGTGCCATAGGCGTCGGTAAACTGAAGTCGAATAAACTCTACATCATTCTCCTCCACCAATCGTAATATGTCCTGTTTCGTATATCTCATAGGCCATACCTCCTTTAGCGTAATAATGGCAAATGCCAAATTACCTTCATTCTACCACAGGTAATTGACATTTGCCATAATCTTTTCATAGTATTTTTGTATTCTTTTTATACAATTCTTTCCTTTATACCTAAATCGTCGCAATGTCAATTACATTCAAGTCTTTGGTTCCACTCTCCAGACTGGTCAACAGTGCTGCTGCTGTATCCAGAGAAGTCAGACAGGTTACTCCCGTCTCGATTGCATGACGACGAATCAGGAAACCGTCCCGACTCTTATCAATACCTTGATTCGGTGTATCAATAACCAAATCAATATCATGCTGTAAAATCAAATCCAGCAAAGTCGGAGATTCCTGTTCAATTTTATTGATTGGATGAGCATTCACCCCATTCTCATTCAACACCTTACAGGTACTTCTGGTAGAGTAAATGACATAACCCAATGCCTGGAAACGGCGTCCAATGTCCACCGCATCCAACTTGTCCGCATCCCGTACAGTAAGAATCATCTTTTTATGTCTCGGCAAATCCACTCCGGCACCCAGAAAGGCTTTGTATAATGCTGCATTAAAGTTTTTACTAATACCCAGACACTCTCCCGTAGATTTCATTTCCGGTCCCAGACTAATCTCTGCTCCCCGCAATTTCTCAAAGGAGAATACCGGCATCTTAATTGCAATATAATCGCTTGGCTTTTGCAATCCTGGTTCGTATCCCAGTTCCCGGATTTTTTTGCCCACGATGACCTGAGTTGCCAAATCCACAATCGGAATGCCCGTTACTTTACTAATATATGGCACTGTACGGGAAGAACGAGGATTTACCTCAATAACATAAACCTCATCCTGGTACACAATAAACTGAATGTTAATCAGTCCAATGACATGCAGGGACTTAGCAAGTTTTCTCGTGTACTCCACAATAACCCGTTGGCTCTTATTGGAAATACTCTGTGCCGGATATACAGAAATACTGTCACCGGAATGAATGCCAGCCCGCTCCACATGTTCCATGATTCCAGGAATCAGAATGTCCTCACCATCGCATACGGCATCTACTTCCACTTCCTTACCCATCAGGTATTTGTCAATCAAAATCGGATGCTCCTGCTTATGCTGGGTAATTACATCCATAAATTCAATAATGTCCTTATCTGAAATCGCAATCTGCATACCCGCACCACCTAATACATAGGAAGGGCGAATCAATACCGGGTAGCCCAGATTCTGTGCCGCCTCAATCGCCTCATCGCAGGTAAATACTGTGGTTCCTTTCGGTCTCGGAATACAGCACTCTTCCAAAATCTCATCAAACAACTCTCTGTCTTCCGCTGCATCCACGTTTTCTGCACTGGTACCGAGAATTTTAACTCCCATTTTCAACAGTGCCTCTGTCAATTTAATTGCAGTCTGACCGCCGAACTGTACGACTGCTCCATCCGGTTTCTCCAGATTCACAATACTTTCCACATCCTCTGCTGTCAGCGGCTCAAAATACAATTTGTCCGCAATATCAAAGTCCGTGGAAACCGTTTCCGGATTATTGTTGACAATAATTGTCTCATAACCCATTTCTTTAAACGCCCAGACACTATGAACAGAACAGTAATCAAACTCGATTCCCTGTCCAATCCGAATCGGTCCGGAACCCAATACCATAATCCGTTTTTTCGTCTTTTCAGACTTCACTTCATTCTCACTGTCATAGCAGGAATAGTAATAAGGAGTGGTTGCTTCAAACTCAGCGGCACAGGTATCTACCATCTTAAAGGATGCATGGATTCCATACTCATCCCGAAGTGCCTTTACTTCCTTTCCACTTCTTCCAGTCAGTCTTCCAATTACGTCATCCGGGAATTCAAGACGTTTTGCCTTTAACAATAATTCCTTGTCAAGGGGTTTCTCCCGTAACTCCTGCTCCGTCTCCACCAGAATGGCAATCTTGTCCAAAAACCATAAGTCAATCCTTGTAATTTCATGAATGTGCTCCAGCGTAATTCCACGGCGGATTGCCTCTGCCACTACCCAGATTCGCCGGTCATCTACCCGGTGCAATTCCTTCTCAATCTCCTCATCCGTCTGGGATTCAAATTCGGGGTACAGCAAGCTGTCCACATGCTGCTCCAGAGAACGGATTGCTTTCATCAAAGCACCCTCGAAGTTCGTACAAATACTCATAACCTCTCCGGTTGCCTTCATCTGTGTAGTCAG
>JAQXNR010000054.1 GCA_029098105.1 Lachnospiraceae bacterium | reverse complement strand
TGGATTTGAAACTGTTCCTGCGATGGTAGAAGAAGGAGATTTTCCAATTAAAAACCAGAAACAGGCAATCCTTGGTTCGGTACTTACCTGTGGTGCTATTTATGTAATTTTCTTTTTCTGTATGGCCGGGGTTATGCCTTGGGAGCAGTTAACCAATGCAGGCGACTGCCATGCATTTATTACATTTGATGCACTGCGTAATTGTTTTGGAGATAAAATCAGTTGGTTTGTTCTGGTTATGGGAATTGTTGGTGTCGTATTTCCTATTGGAACTTCTGTACTGGGATTCTGGTATTCCGGTGTCCGCATGATTTATGCTATGGGACGCCAGAACTTTTTGCCAAAACATTTTTCCTACACCAACCGTTATAATCAGCCGATTCTTCCTAATGTATTGATTCTTCTGGTTAGTATTGGATTTTTGGCAATGCAGAGTATTACCGCATTTTTTGACTTAATGGCGTTTGCATGTGCATTGTGCTATGTGATTTCTTCTATATCCGCTCTGGTTTTGTCAAAGAAACATCCGGAATGGGAACGTCCTTATAAGTGTGCAGCATGGTTGAAATATGCATCCCTTATTATAATGGTAGTTGTGGCATTCTTTTGTACAATTGGAATTGGAAAGCGGACATGGCTGGGATTCATCGGATATATGGCAGTTGGTTTTGTGCTTTGGATTTTGATGATTCTGTTTAAGTGGACAAAGGAAAAGGTTTGGATGAAAACTCCGGATGGAGAACAGGAGTATTAATGCTGAATTACATATTGTCAGGAGTGATGTGAAGTGAAAGAATTGGAAGTAATTATTAAACCGGAAAAACTTGAGAATCTAAAACGGATTTTGGATAATGAGGGCGCAAATGGAGTTATGATTTCTTCTATTTTTGGATATGGGCGCCAAAAGGGAATCCGTCAGGTATATACCCGGGAAGAAAATGTTGGCGTAAATCTTTTGCCGAAACTGAGTGTCAGAACGGTGGTAAAAGATGAAATCGTTGATAATATTGTGAATTCCATACTTGAAGAGTTAAATACCGGAAGTTTTGGGGATGGAAAAATATTTATTAGAAACATTGAGGATGCAGTAAAAATCCGAACTGGTGAAAAGGGCGATGAAGCCTTGTAAATGAGGACAAAATAAAATAAAAAGTAAAACATGGTTCTTTAATATGATTTTATATTGGGAACCATGTTTTTATTTTGTTAAATTTGCAATTTGACTATTTTTTAGTACATTTATACAAAAAGTGTGGTAGAATATAATTAGTTATATACAATTTCACAATAATCACAAAGGGGTGATGGCTATGCAAAGAGAGCGTAGGATGTATTCAAAGGGAGTATTATGGATGCTGGTTTTATTGTTTTGGACAGGAATTCTGTCAGAGTGCATAATAGTTGTGTGGAGCAGTCATGATAGTATTGGAAACTGGATTGTGATAGCAGGTATAATTACAATATGCTTGGTATGTGCTTATTTGTATAGTCTGATGTGGATGCAAAATGATGTTTTGCGTCGTGGGATTGAGGTATTAGGGACGGTTTCAGAAGTTCACTATGTGAATTCTGGAAAACGAGAGTACGTATGGCTGGAATGTAGATACCGGGATTTGTTTGGAAAGCGGTATGTATTCCGCTCCAGGACGATTCGGATAGATTCTGCAAAGAGACAGATACAGGTTGGAGATCGGGTTCCCATAGTCTATATTCCCAAGGAGGAAGAGAAGTATCTGGTCATGATAGCAGAAGCAGGTTGTTCATCTCCGTTGCGGGATTGTGCGTAAAATATAAAAACAGAGAAAAGGTGTGTAATTTTTTGAGAGAATATGGTAGTATAAAAGTACCATTTTGACAGCAGAATTTTTCTGTGAGAATTGAAAGCAAAGATGAAAAGGAGGACATACCTATGGAAGCAGTGGAGATGATTAAGGGAAGAAGAAGTGTTCGTAAGTATAAGGATACTCCGGTTTCCCATGAAGTGTTGGAGGAGGTAGTAGCGGCAGCTGCTTATGCTCCATCCTGGAAGAATACGCAGATTACCCGTTACATAGCAGTAGAGGACAAAGAAAAGATTGCTAAGGTAGCACAGAACTGTGTGCCGGGACATAATGCAGAGATTATTAGTGGTGCCCCTATGCTGGTAGTGGTAACTGGTATTCAGAAACGTGCCGGTTATGAGAGGGATGGTTCCTATACGACAAGTAAGGAGGACCGCTGGCAGAATTTTGACTGTGGTATTGCTACCCAGACCTTCTGTCTGGCAGCTCATGAGAAGGGATTGGGAACCGTTATTATGGGTATTTTTGACGAGGACAAGGTGAAGGAAGTAATTACCGTTCCGAAAAATCAGGAAGTGATGGCACTGGTGGCAGTGGGGTATCCGGATGAGGAACCTCAGGCACCCAAGCGCAAGACTGTGGAAGATTTACTCAGTTATTGCTAATGATTTTGTAATTATTATAGTTAGAAAGTATATATACATAATAAAAGCAGGGACTCGAATCCCTGCTTTTTATGAAGAAAGTTATAAAGAAAAAATTATGCATTTGTCTTGCTGGAAGATTTGACGAACTTTAACAATTCCAGTACCTTACCCGGGTCTCCATCCAACTTCAACTTGCCATTGGTGAAAGCAAGTACCGGATCCAGACGGTGCTTCATAATATTTCTGAAATCATCTGCAGTAACACTCAGTGCCGCGTTCCGGTCATAATAATCATAGGGTTCAACAGACAGATGGTGATTCTTTATTTCGATGTAAAATACACCACAGGGGTCCTGGGTAACATTTACCTGAACTGCAATAAATCCATCATACTGTTCGATGAGGGACATATCAAAAGCGTCCTTGACTTCTTGTATAATCTCAGCAATGGTCATAATATACACTCCCTTTCCTGGTATAATGTAAAATACAATACTGTTCTGAATTATGGAAAAAAGGAAAATAATTACGGTTTCATATCATTGTCATTATTATATCACATAATTGAATAATGGTCGATAGATTTTCAGAAAGAGTCATCATTTTTTAACAATTATGAAAGAATAAAATAGAACGGTTCGCAGGATTATTTCGAACGGAAACTATTTGTAATTTGTATAGCATTCCGCTATAATAGGAAAGAATAAAAAGAAGAGGTTGTTTTATGAGTTTTCGAAAGTTGATGTTACACATTCATACAATAAATCATCATAAGGCATTGGTAATGAAGCACTGTTTTCAGGTAGGTTTGTATAAGCAGGGACTGTTGCATGATTTGTCCAAATATTCTCCTGTGGAACTTCGGACCGGAGCAAAGTATTACCAGGGAGACCGCAGTCCCAATACGGCGGAACGGGAAGCAGTGGGATATTCGGATGCCTGGCTTCATCATAAGGGGAGAAACCGCCATCACTTGGAATACTGGATAGATTACAGTGCCAATAAGAATGAGGGATTTGCAGGCATGAAAATGCCGGTAAAATACGTGGTGGAAATGTTCTGCGACAGAATGGCAGCCTGTAAGAATTACCAGAAAGAGGAATATAGAGATGACAGCCCGCTTCGTTATTTTGAGAGGGGAAAGCATCGATATGGCAAACTATTCCACCCCAGCAGCCAGGAACTGTTAGAACACTTGCTTAAGAAACTGGCACAGGACGGAGAGCAGGAAACCTTCCGTTATATTAAAGAGGAAATCTTAACTGGAAAAGCAGAGATTGTGAAAAATTATTAAATTTTTCTGTTAATTGATTTTTGTCACTTCAATTTTTTCATAGAATATAGTACAATATTTTGCGTATGTTTAGGAATTTTATAGGTAATAATGGTATGTAATATGAAGGATGGTAAGAAAATGAGTGAGAATAAAGAAAAGCAGAGCCGGGTTTTCGGTAAATTGCAGGCAGCAGGAAAGGCAGTGTGGAATTTTGCACCGCTGCGTCTGTATTTGTGGTGTCTGCTGCTGGTATATATGATTGAATGTTGT
>JAQXNR010000053.1 GCA_029098105.1 Lachnospiraceae bacterium | reverse complement strand
CATTTGGTATGTACCCATGAGCCTTGAATATGTATGGAATTTTCTTATTATGATGACAGTCTCCATTTTTGTCATACTGAAGTTTCAAAAAGGTCGAAGAGACTTTGCTTTGCTCTTTTTTGTAACGGGAAGCATCACTGCTTATTTTGATTTTCTCACTACTGAGACCATCACCCTTCTGATACCTTTGGTTTTACTTCTTACTATGTTAGAAGAACACAACGAACTACAAAACTTCAAAAACGGCATTCGCACTACCTTTTTTTCCATTCTGCAATGGGGGATTGGTTACGCACTGACCTTTCTTTCCAAATGGACAATTGCTTCCATCGTCCTTCAGAAAAACTGTTTTGCACAAGCCATTTCCCAAGCAGAATACCGGATTGGTGGAGAGACTACAGAGGTCACCTACATCCAAGAACTCCTCGGAGCATTGGTACAAAACATAAGTTGCCTGTTCCCATTTTCCTTTCTCGGTAAATCTGGATACGGCATGGCAATACTGACATTTTTCGCCATACTCATCATCTACTATTTGTTCAAAGATACAAAGAACTCCTGTTATTTTTCCAATCTCATGTTTGTGATTGCCTCTATCCCTTATTTCCGATTTTTGGTATTAGGAAATCACTCCTATTTGCATCATTTCTTTACCTATCGCGCTCAGATGACAACCATACTATGTCTGTGGCTTGCACTCAATTACGGAATCAAATCATTAAAGCAACGATTTTAAATCCTGCTGACTTTATTCTTCATCATTTAACTTTCCCGACTTCCTGAGAAAGATTCCGTTGCAAACGAATCAATTCAATAATATGCCGGGACCTGCAAGAAAAAAGTCGGAGAAAACCGAATCTCTCGTTCCCTCCGACGTTGAAGTTCTTATTCCATTGCTGCTAATAGTCTAATAGTCTATTTCCATTTTTCAAATAACATTCCCTTAATCGTTCAATGAAAATATGGACACGCTCTTCTCCAATTCATCAATTACATTCTGAATGTTATTAATCGCATTCTCAATTCCCGTTACTTTATTTGTTACCTCATCGGTAAATGAGGACGTTTCTTCTGTGCTGGCTGCATTCTCCTGTGCAGAAGATGCAACATCCTGAACCAACTGTACCGTCTTTTCCCGGGTCTCATTGAGTGCATGGGTCTTCCTCTTAATCTCATCAATTCCGTGAATAGAATCATCAATATTGTCTTCCACCGTCTGGAAAATAGCATTGGTATTGGCAATCTTCTGATCCTGTTCCTGAATAATATGCTCTACTTCATTCATCGTGGCAACGGAAGAATCGGAATCATCGCTTAACTTCTGAAGCATACTCTGAATTCCCTTCACAGCCTCGTTACTCTGCTCTGCAAGTTGCTGAATCTCGGAAGCAACTACCGCAAAGCCCTTCCCCTGTTCTCCCGCCCGAGCGGCTTCGATGCTGGCATTTAAAGACAATAGAGAGGTCTGGCTCGCAATATCGGTAATCATCTCCGTCATTTTGCCAACTTCCTGTACGGAACCATGGGTCTGTGAAGTCTGCTCGGAAACAGCCTGAACTGCCTCATGAACCTTCTGCATATTTTCATTTAATTCACTTAAAATATGTTTCGCCTCGTCCGATGCCTGTGCCATCATATTTGTCGTCTCCGTCAGGGCATCTACCTGCTCACCGGTACGCTCAATCATACTTCCCATCTCTGCCACACTCTCACCTGCGGATACCGAATTCTGTGCCTGGGAATTGGAAATAGTTGCAATATCCTGAATATTCTTATCAATCTGCACTACAGAAGAAATAGCATCCTGCGTCTGCTGGGAAGAATAACTGGTTGTCTGGCTTAAAACCTTACACTGCTCCTTAACACCTTCTACAATGCTACACAAACTCTTCTCTAATTCTTTGATGCTCCGACATAAATCGCCGACAACATCCTTGCGGTTCAGCAACTTTTCTTCCATTGAAAATCCGAGATGTCCTTCTTCTATCATAGACACATAGGAAATACCTTTGGAAATATTTTTCACTAACTGGTATGCAATCACATATACCACAACAATAATAATAATCACCATAATCAGTGTAAACAGTCCGGTATATACCTTGGTATCATGCACAATGGCATGTACCTCATCATAACTTTTTCCGAC
>JAQXNR010000052.1 GCA_029098105.1 Lachnospiraceae bacterium | reverse complement strand
CACGGAACACCATAATCAGTGGTTCCATTGCTGAAGTCAGCGCCTTCGTCGCTTCCTCTACCTCTTCGTCAAAGAAATCTGCTACACGGAACATCATGTCTTCCAGGTTACCAGTTTCCTCTCCAATATGTACCATCTGTGTCAAAAGCGGAGGGAAAATTCCCATATCAGAAATCGGCTTAGACAAAGGAACGCCCTTTGCTACCTGATCCCTTGCTTCCAGTAGATTCTTACGAATAATACTGTTCGTCATAACCTTGGCAACCGCCTCTACCGCATCAATCAACTGAATACCTGAAGCCATCAATGTGCTCAGTGTTCTGGCAAAACGTGCTGCTGATGACTTAACCGTCAGATTACCAATCAAAGGCACCTTCATTGCTAATTTAGCAAATACATATTCTCCAGTACTAGTTTTCTTAAAGAACTTAACTGCTACAACAATAACTGCTACAATAGCCACCAGCACATACCACTTCTGAATAATAAAGTCACTGGCCGCCACCATAATCTTAGTCGCCATAGGAAGTTCCATATCCATATCCATAAACATACCTGTAAAATTAGGAATTACAACTACCATACAGACAATAACTACCGCAATTGCAACAATCATTACAATCACCGGGTAAGTCATCGCACTCTTAATCTGCGACTGCAAACGATTATCCTTCTCAAAATGGTCTGCCATTCTGACCAAAGCAACTTCCAAACTACCAGAAGCTTCACCAGCCTGTACCATGTTAACCAGAATTGGCGGAAATACCTTCGGGTGCATCTTCATAGAATCCGCCAGATTACTACCTTTCTCAACACTGTTCTTCACATCTATAAGAGCAGCCTTCATCGTCTTATTCGTTGCCTGTTCTCCCAACATGTCAAGTGCTGTAATAATCGTAACACCTGCATTCAGGATACTGGCGAACTGCTTACAGAACATCGTCAAGTCCTTCGACTTCACCTTACCGCCAATGTTAATGTTAATGTCTTTGTCCAAGGCTCCCGCATCCTTGAGTTCCAATACATTATAGCCTTCGCTCTTAAGTTTATCCGAAGCGCGTTCCAGGCTATTGGCTTCAATTGTGCCACGCTTCGTCTTACCATCCGCAGTCATGGCCTTATACTTGTAACTTGCCATCGAATCTCCTCCATATCGCTTATATTTGCTCCATTTTTAGATATCGAATATGTAATGTTATGTATTTTAAAAAAACATAGACAAAACATCACATAATTCTACGTGATTTTATATTACACAAAAATATGTAAAATTGCAATATACATTATGATTTTTATGTGATTTTTGTGAAGATTGCATAAAACATTTATACAAATTAACCGACACGCTTAATCATAGATGCCTGATCCTGAGAGAATGTAATCGCTGTTTCCTTGTCAATCGCACCCTGACGGTATAATTCAAAAATTGAATCATCCATCGTAATCATACCTTGTGCCCGGCTGGTCTGCATCGTAGAAGGAATCTGATGGGACTTACCCTCTCGGATTAACGCCTTAATTGCCGGAGTTTCAATCATAACCTCAAAAGCTGCTACTCGTCCATTTCCATCTGCTGTGGGCATTAACTGCTGTGAAATAACCGCTACCATTACCATCGCCAACTGCACACGAATCTGTTGCTGCTGATGAGGCGGGAATACATCAATGATACGGTCAATCGTTGCTGCTGCTCCAATTGTATGTAAAGTAGAAAATACCAGATGTCCGGTCTCTGCCGCCGTTACCGCAGTAGAAATTGTCTCAAAGTCACGCATCTCACCTACCAGAATAATATCCGGATCCTCACGAAGAGCGGCACGCAGTGCATTTGCATAACTCAATGTGTCCTGTCCAACCTCTCTCTGGTTTACCGTTGCTACTTTGTGATGATGTACATACTCGACCGGATCTTCCATTGTAAGAATATGGGTACTGAGGTTGGAATTGGCGCGATCCAGAATGGATGCCAGTGTAGTTGACTTACCACTACCAGTCGGTCCAGTAACCAATACCAATCCACGTCTTCTCTTATATAACTCTACTACATGTTCCGGCAGTCCCAGCATATCCGGAGTAGGAATTACCGTTTCAATCCGTCGCAACGCCGCTGCCATACAACCCTTCTGCATATATGCATTAACACGGTAACGACCAATATCCTGTGCTGTGTAGGAAAAATCCGCTTCTCCCTTTTCTTTCAAGATATTCGCCAGACGCGGGGTCAGCATACTCTCTACCAATGTTCTTGTGTCCGCCGGAGTCAGCCGATCTACCGCTACATCCACAAGTTTACCATGAATACGCAGTTTTGGTGGCACGCCAGCCGTAATGTGAATATCGGATGCCTTTTGTTCCAGTGCAAATTCTAACAGTTCGTTCATTGTAATCTGTGCCATAGGTATCTCTCCCTTAATTATAATAGTATAGTGTTTATATCAAACCTGAAGGTCTTCCCCCACAGGCTGTGATTTCTGGTTGCCCTTACAAAAGTTACATCATATCTTCCGCCTCGTAAGCAATCTTCTTCATCTCTGCAATCGAAGTGGTTCCATTCAATACCAGATTTGCTGCTGCCATACGAAGTGTCTTTAATCCTTCTTTAATCGCCTGTTCCTCAATCTGGTCAGACGTCCCCCCCGCCGCAATAATCTTCTGTATCGTGTGAGTGATTGGAAGAATCTCATAAACACCGATTCGTCCACGGTAACCATTGCCACCGCATACACCACAATTCTGATTGCCGCCCGGTTCGTAAATTGTCACCGACTCTCCCGGAACCCCCAGCATAGTCGCTTCATAATCCTCTGCAATTCGTGGCTGCTTACAGGTACATAGACGCCGCACCAGTCGCTGGGCAATTACCCCTACCAACGCATCCGCAACCGTATAAGGTTCCTGACCCATATCAATCAGACGGGTAATCGTACTCGCTGCACTGTTCGTATGTAATGTAGAAACTACCAAATGTCCTGTGATTGCCGCTTTTACCGCAATCGCAGCAGTTTCCTCGTCACGAATCTCTCCAATCATAATGATGTCCGGATCCTGACGCAGAATAGAACGCAATGCCGCCGCAAAGGTCATATCCGCCTTCACATTAACCATTACCTGATTAATTCCGTCAATATTCGCCTCGACCGGATCCTCTACCGTAATGATATT
Source organism: Lachnospiraceae bacterium (assembly GCA_029098105.1). Lineage (GTDB taxonomy): Bacteria > Bacillota > Clostridia > Lachnospirales > Lachnospiraceae > NC2004. Next base: position 13,590 of record JAQXNR010000052.1, on the reverse strand, counting down.
AACGTCTTCTGTATTCAACTCACTCAGTGCTGTATACAAGGTAGTAGACTTACCACTACCAGTCGGTCCTGTAACCAGAATAATACCATGAGGATTACTCAAAATTCCATCAAACTTAATTAACTCATCCGGAGAAAATCCCAGTTCGCTCTTTGGTTTTGTCAATCCTTCCTTGGAAGTCATACGCATTACAATCTTCTCGCCATAACAGGTAGGCAAAATAGACACACGGACATCAAACTCTTTACGGTCTACCATAACCGTAATACGACCGTCCTGCGGTTTTCTCTTCTCTGCTATATCCATACCACCCATAATTTTCAAACGGGCAGAAATTCCCGGCATCATACCAATATCCAATCGCTGTACAACCTGCAACGCACCGTCGATACGGTACCTTACCCGCACCTGGGTCTCCATTGGTTCAATATGAATATCCGAAGTTCTCTGTCGCACCGCATTCTCCAGAATACCCTTTACAATCTTAACAATCGGGGAGTTCTCAACGTCCTCATTGTATTCCTGTTCTTCTGCCTGGGAAAGACCTTCGCTCTGCATCTCTGCCCGGTATTGTTCTGCCGCCTCCATGGCTTCACGATTACCAAAATACTTACCAATTGTAATATCAATATCCTCATCGCTACAAAGCAACGGCTCAATCTGGTAATTCGTTGCAATGGACAAGTCGTCAATCGCAATAATATCCATCGGATCCGACATCGCCACCCGCAATACATTCGGATTCGTCTCGTCAAATTCAATCGGAATTGCCCGGTATTTCTCAATCAGATTCTCTGGCACCAGTGCCAAAATATTGTCATCTAATTTAATTCCTGCAAGGCTAATAAACTCTATTCCTAACTGCTGCTGTAGCGTCGCATTCAAAATATCCTGACTGATGTAATCCAACTGTACCAATGTCTGTCCCAGTTTCATACCCAGTTCTTTCTGTTTTGAAAGAGCCTCCATCAGTTCTTCTTCTGAAATAGCTCCAGCCGATACCAGCAAATCACCAAGTTTAATTTTTTTACGCATCATTTTCATAAGTCAACAGCACCTCACATCTATTTTTGGTAATATTGCACAAATTATTGTATTCCCATTTTAGGTTCTTATTTCATATATCCCACTGATTATCTCTATTCTCCTGTATTCCGGTAGCGTTTTTACCACATTATACAGAAAAACTATATCACAGCATAATATATTGTAACACATTATGAGAAACTTGAAAAGAACTTGATTTTTTTCGTTATTTTGCACATATTTTGACTCAGTGCATTTCTGCCTTCATTTTTTCGCATAGAGCAACTAACGACTCTGCATCTTTCTGTTCGGCAGTTTCCAAAAATTTCACTGACAATTCCCGCAAAGCATCCCGGGAATATCGATAGGAGCGAAATTCTTTTGCCCGTTCTTCTATTTCTTCCCATTTTTTCTCCTCACCCTCTGTCTTCCCAGATTTGTCACAAACCGCAAGCGTTTCCAGCATTTTGCTGAATTCTTCCAATTTCTCCCGCAATTGCTTCATCCGTATCAAAGGTTTCTGATCCTCGTCTTCTTCCAGTGTAACATAGGGCAGCAAACACTCCATCAGCCGCTGTAAATGTTGCATAAAATTTTTATGTTTTCTCCGAATTGTCTGCTCATCTTTATTTTTCGCAGCCAGTTCCAACTCCAGTGCTTCCTCTGCAAACACGACTGCTCCAATGCTCTTAGCCGCACTTTTCAAGGCATGTGCTTCCAGAGCGTAGGTATCCCATTCTTTTACATAATACGCCGTAGACAACTCCTGCTTTTTATGTAATCCGGAATTATAAAAACTACTTATGACTTCCAAAAACAGTTCAGCATCATTTCCAAAAAAGTGTTTTGCCACATCCATGTCAATTCCCTCAACATCCCGGGGCCATTCTACCGCAGAAGATTCTTCCGTCCCTTGTGGATTCTGCAAATACATGCTGTCCTTCAGACCTTTTTTTCGATTCTGTGGAGAAATTACCTTTTCCTGTATACAGTCTTTCGGGAGCCATTTTCTCAATACCCTGTCCAAATCCCGAAGTTCCATAGGTTTTGCCAAAAAATCCTGAAATCCATTTTCCAGGAACATCTCCTTTGCACCGCCAATGGCATTTGCAGTAAGAGCAATAATAGGAAGGGTATCATAATAATCCCATTTTTTCTCTGACATCTCCCGAATCTTCTTAGTTGTCTCCATTCCATCCATTTCCGGCATCATATGGTCCATAAACACCAAATCAAAGCGCTCTTGCTCCAGTATTTCAATCGCCTTTGCACCAGTGTTTGCAGTGACAATATGCATATCCAACGGACGCATCAATCCAACGGTAACCCGTAAATTCACATCATTGTCATCTACCACAAGAATATGTGCATCCGGCGCAACATATTCGAAATCCCATACATCTTCTTTGGAAAATATACCATAAGTTTGTTCACCGCTTAAAACCGCTTCCAACGGAATCATATAAAAGGGACGGTACAATGTTTTGATTCCGTCCTGCACCTGAAGATTACTGGAACGGTCCTGCATAATAAAGACCTCATGCTTGTGTACCAGGGCACCGAAAAATTCTTTATGCTCGTAATAACAGGAATCTGCCACAAAATAATGGGTAATGGAGTTCTCTGCCGTATGTTCCTCAACCACCCGGAAAGAAGTTGTATAAACAAGAGGAATTCCCAAATCCCGGAACATATCCTCCATCGTTTCTCTAAAAACATCTGAAAATGTATAAATCAGCATGCTCCGATCTTTTTTGTCGATTTTTACAAAAGGCTCCGCCGACACTCGTTTCTGTGGAATGGTCACAGTAAAGGTGGAACCTTTTCCATATTCACTTTCCACAAAAATATTGCCACCCATCAAAAGTACCAACTGTTTAGAAATAGCAAGTCCAAGTCCGGTTCCTTCCACCTTACGATTCCGTTTTGTATCCAGTTGTTCAAAACTGTCAAATAAACGGTTCAACGCATTCTGCTTGATTCCAATTCCCGTATCCTTAACTGCAATCCGTAACAGCCCGTCCTCCCCCTGTTGTTCCCACAAAACCGATAATTTAACATAACCCTCCTGGGTGAATTTGACTGCATTCGTAAGAAGGTTCATAATCACCTGCTTAATCCGCACCTCATCTCCGTATAACCTCTCAGGCAGAGTTTCATCACACTCCACCACCATTTCTACTTTATGTTCCTCAGTTCTTAAATAAATCAAATTGACCACATCTTTTATCATGTCTTTTATCTGGTATTCTGTCTCTATAATCTCCATTTTTCCAGATTCAATTTTGGAAAAATCCAGAATATCATTTACAATAGTAAGCAAATCACTACAAGCCGTCTGAATTCCAAAGGCCTTTTCCCGCACATCATCCGTTATATCTTCCTGTAAAATCAACTGGTTCAGTCCGGCAATCGCATTCATCGGAGTCCGGATTTCATGAGACATATTTGCAAGGAAGTTACCTTTGCTCTCGCTGGCTCCCACTGCCTCCTTTGTTTTTTCCTCCAGCATTTCCATACGTTTTTCCAAAAAATAAACAAGGCTGCACAATGTATAATTAGCCATGTTATAGCAGAAAAAAATAATCAGGTAAAGAAATACATTAGCTTCCGGACCATAAGACTCCCACTGCCCCACTGCACTTAACAAAAGTACCACATCCGAACAGATTAAATACAATATATTCCGCTTATAATTCACAAACGTAGCCACTAAGAGTCCTGTCGCCAGAAAAATAACAAAAGCATAACTCATAGATTGCAGAATATTCCCAATATACCAGGTAGCCAGCAAAACTGACAAAAACAGGAAGACCACAATCACCGCCTCCTGCTTTGAAAATCGGTACACCAGAACAGAAACAGCAAAGCAGACAAAGGAACATAATACTACCTTCCACCCGATTTCTGTACCGCACATAACAAATGCATATATGCTGTGCAATATCAGCATTAGCGCATACTCTATAAATGTTATACTTACTGTATCTCTCTTATGAAAAAACATATACTCCCTCCTCTCGAGTATTTCTACTGAAGGCAGCCGCGAAGTTTCGCCAAAGCCTTTTTCTCCATTCGGGATACATAGGAACGGCTGATTTGAAAGATTTCTCCCACTTCCTTCTGTGTTTTCGGTGTCTGTCCCTGCAAACCATAGCGCAGAACCAGAAGTTGTTTTTCTTTTTCCGTAAGAACACGTTCCATCGCAGCAGGTATTGCCGCTACCTGTTCATTGCGGCAAATTTCCTCCTCAACGTTCTCATTTACCGTTTCCAGTATATCCAGCAGTGTCATTTCATTTCCATCTTTATCGTTTCCCAGGGGTTCAAACAGCGAAGTTTCCCGACTGGTTTTCCTCTCCTGACGCAGCAGCATAAGAATTTCGTTCTCAATACAGCGGGAAGCATAGGTAACCAGCCGTTTCCCCTTACGGCAGTCATAGGTATCAATCGCTTTACAAAGCCCAATAATCCCCGCCGACATCATGTCTTCCTGTTCCATCGTAGAATTGCCGTATTTTTTTACAATATGTGCCACCAGTCTCAAATTGTGTTCTATCAGCGCATGCCGCGCTGTTCTGTCACCCAAACGGCAATTTTCAAGATACTCTTTTTCCGCAGCAGGACTTAATGGAATCAAAAATGGCTGCAAAACGGCACCTCAACTACACCTTTCTATAAGTTTATGTCAAAAATGCGTCCGCGTGCTTTTCCATCCTTCGAACTTTTAATTTTCTTCCTTTTTTCGTAAAATCCATCCTTCCTGAAGACTGACCGGAGCATCCGAATCCGTCTCCAGCCGCACCTTTAACTTCTGTTTCGGATGGGGGGCTGATTCCATTTCCTTGCCCTCTTCATCCCAGATTGCCCCTACCCGGTAGTTTTTATTACTTCCATCCGGCACCATAATCTCTATGGTTTCTCCCAGACTAAATTTGTTACGCTGGGTCAGAGTAACCACATTGTCCTCCAAAATCTCTTCGATTCTTCCCAGGTAGATGTATTCCTTCACATATGTGTTAGAATCGTAAATCTGTGTCTCATGCGTCGGTTTTCCAAAAAAGAAACCAGTTGTATATTGCCGGTATGTGCACTTGGAAATTTCCTCCCGGTAATAAGCAATATTCTCCCGGTAACATTCTTCCGACGTAAAATAATCATCTATTGCCCGGCGGTAGGTGCGTGCCACCGTTGCTACATACAGCGCAGTTTTCATCCTGCCCTCAATCTTAAAACTGTCAATTCCCGCTGCACACAGTTCAGGAATATATTCTATCATACATAAATCTTTTGAATTAAAAATGTAAGTGCCCCGGTCATTTTCCTCCACTGGAAGAAACTCTCCCGGCCGCTGTTCCTCCATGACATAAAACTTCCAACGACAGGGATGGGTACAGGCTCCATGGTTGGCATCCCGCCCCGTAAAATAATTACTCAGCAGGCACCGACCAGAATAAGAAATACACATCGCCCCATGTACAAAGGTCTCAATCTCCAGTTCCGGCGGTATTTCTTCCCGGATTCCCCGAATCTCAGCAAGGGACAATTCCCGGGCAGACACCACCCGTGTCGCTCCAAGAGAATGCCAAAACCGGTAAGTGCCATAGTTGCAGTTATTTGCTTGGGTGCTGATGTGAACGTCCAATTCCGGCGCAATCTGCCGTGCCAATGTGAAAATTCCCGGGTCCGAAATAATCAGGGCATCCGGTCGGATTTCCTTCAACTCATGCAAGTATGTTTCTACCCCTTTCATATCTGCATTATGAGCAACAATGTTAACCGTTACATATACTTTTACCCCATTCTCATGAGCAAAAGCAATCCCTGTTTCCATATCCGTCCGGTCAAAATTGTGGGCTTTTGCCCGCAGTCCAAACATCTCACCGCCAATGTAAACAGCATCCGCACCATAAAGTACTGCTGTTTTTAAAACCTCCAAACTACTGGCAGGAACCAAAAGTTCCGGTTTTTTTCTTCTCATTCTGCTTTCTCTCCTTCATCTATACCTATATCTATTATATATACTATTTTTTTCGAGAAATAGCAACCCCATCTCCCACTGGCAATATAACAGTATCCAAGGTTTCGTTTCGCTTCAGATTGTATAAAAATTCCCGCATTCTGTCATGAACGGTATGATCCCTCCGCGTTACTGCATATCTGGATTGCGCCACACTGCCATCCTGTAAAATATTGTCACATACCAGAATCCCTTCCCGGTCCAGACGCCCCATACAGCGTTCCAGAAAGTTTTCATATTGTGCCTTTGCTGCATCCATGAAAATAAAATCATAGGATTCCTTTAATTGTTCCAATACATCCAGAGCGTCTCCAAAATGTATTTGGATGGATTCTGAAAAACCTGCTTTTTCAATATTAGCACAGGCACTGTTGTAACGTTTTTCATTGCGTTCAATCGTATCCAACTTTCCATCCTGTCCCTGACATTTATGCATAACAATAGCGGAATATCCAATAGCGGTACCGATTTCCAATATTCGCGCTGGTTTTTTCATCCGTACCAAAAAGCGCAAAAGTTCCCTTGTTTCTGAACGAATAATAGGCACATGATGCTCATGTGCCTCTTTTTCCAATTGGAGAATAAAAGAATCCTCCTCTTTGTTCAATGAATTAATATAGGATTGTACATGCTCTTCTACAATCATCTATTTACCTCCCATCTTGCGAAGAGGTCTCTGTAACTTCAGAATCCTGTGCCAGCGTCCCCAGTATAGTATCCAACGGCATAGAAGCGGAAACATAGTATTTTCCCGGTTTAATCTCTCCTTTGTATTTTGAAAAATTAAGTCGTACATAAGCCACCCGGTAATCCTCCACTACCTCTTTTTCTTCTAGCGTTTGCATTACAGACAGACTACTCTGTCCTTCGCTTACCGTAACTGTACGACTCAAATCCGTAGAAGAATCATACACAGGGTTGGAAAATGCCTGATACATAAAATGATATCCGAAAGAAAATAAATAACAAATTCCCACAATAACAGCACAGTAAAACATTACAGAAAACATTGTTTTTATCATATGCCAGACCATTTTCTTAGACATAACTACCTCTCTTTCTATCCTGACACTGTGCCACAAGAATCATTCTATTCCCAATCATCCAAAATATCTACCGCTAAATCTACACCGTCGAAAAGTGCATCCTCTACTCTTCGCAGCATTCCCATTACTCTCTGCTCCGCTCCAAGAAAATCACTGACCAGCGGATTGTTTAAAATATCCTGGTATTCGCTGCGCAACCGTCCCATTTCATCCAACGTATTGTAATCCGCTGTACATTGTAACACCATACTGCGTTTTTGAAATTCCTTCGTCCGGGCATATAACTCCGGCTTCTCACGAAGGCGCTGCAACGTACGCAAATACTGGTTGTATTCGTTACTGTGCTTAATCTCCCGATTCAACATTCGGGTCTGGTACATAACACTATTCATAGTCCGCTTCCTCCCTGATGCACTATACCTCGTTAATAATTGGCAAAATCATAGGGTTACGCTTCGTACGCTTCCACAAAAATTCGCTGAGGGAATCCCGGATGACAGACTTCATCCGTGACCAGTCAGTAATATTCTTCATCAGGCATTCCTCCAACGCCCCACTCACTACATGCCGGGCATCTTCCATCAGCGTCTCGGATTCCCGGACATACACAAACCCTCTGGAAACAATGTCTGGTCCTGCAAGAATCTGATTGGATTCCCTCTCCAATGTCACAACAACTACCAAAAGACCATTCTGGGACAAATGCTGACGATCCCGAAGGACGATGTTTCCTACATCTCCCACACCCAGTCCATCTACAAAAATTCCCTGGGCAGGCACACGTCCCACCACCTTAGCAGAGTCCTCTCCAATCTCCAGTACATCACCAGAAGACAAAATCATGACATTTTCCTTAGGAACTCCCATAGAAACCGCCAAATCCCGGTGAACATTCAAGTGCTGAAACTCTCCATGAACAGGAATGGCATATTTCGGCTTTGTCAGGGCGTAAATTAGTTTAATTTCTTCCTGACAGGCATGTCCGGAAACATGGGTATCCTGAAAAATTACTTTTGCCCCCTTCATAGACAACTCGTTTATAATTTTAGAAACCGATTTCTCATTTCCCGGAATCGGATTGGAACTTAAAATAACCGTATCATTGGGCTTTATGGAAATCTTTTTGTGAATGGATGCTGCCATCCTGGAAAGAGCTGCCATAGTTTCACCCTGACTTCCCGTGGTAATCAGAACCAGTTGGTCATCGGTATAATTCTTCATGTGTTCAATATCAATCAGCGTTTTATCCGGTATATTAATATAGCCCAGTTCATCCGCAGTAGTAATAATATTTACCATAGACCGGCCTTCAATCACAACCTTACGTCCATATTTGTAAGCAGAATTAATAATCTGCTGGACACGATCCACATTAGAAGCAAAAGTTGCAATAATAATGCGGTGATCCTTATTCTCCTGAAACAGATTGTCAAATGTCTTACCTACAGTACTTTCAGAAGGAGTAAATCCAGGTCGCATCACGTTCGTACTGTCGCACATAAGTGCCAGAACGCCCTTTTTGCCCAGTTCTCCAAACCGTTGTAAATCAATCACATCTCCAAATACCGGTGTATAATCCACCTTAAAATCACCGGTATGGACAATCACCCCTGCGGGAGTGTAGATTGCCAGTGCTGCCGCATCTACAATACTGTGATTGGTACGAATAAATTCAATCCGGAAACACCCCAGATTAATATACTGCCCATAACGCACAACTTTACGCTTCACGCTTTTCATCAGATTGTGTTCTTTTAATTTATTTTCGATAATACCCATCGTCAACTTTGTTGCATAAATTGGAATATTCAGTTCCTTTTCCACAAAGGGAATTGCCCCTATATGGTCTTCATGTCCATGAGTAATCACAAGCCCTTTTACCTTGTGCGCATTTTCCTTCAGGTATGTGATATCCGGAATTACCAAATCAATTCCCAGCATATCATCCTCCGGAAAGGACAAACCACAGTCTACAACTACAATGCTGTCCTCGTATTCAAAGGCTGTGATGTTCATGCCGATCTGTTCCAATCCACCCAGAGGAATAATTTTTACTCTCGGTTTTTTCTCTGTTCCTTTTGTTGTTTTCAAAACAATACCTCCACTTTAAATAATTCCATTATGTTCTAAATACATCATAAACTAAGCCAGCACCCCATAAATAAACCGCACTAAAAAAACGCATAGAAAACCTGCGTTTTCCAGCATACTAAAATCTATACAATTATGCCCGCTCTAATCTTCTTTATACGCGCACAGGAGTATTACCCAATTCCAACCAGTATCTGAATCTGCAGAAACTACTCTTAATTGGATTCATCCAGGCGGTATGAATGTATTATATATACAAAGCAGAAATCCCTAAAAATCCTGCTTAACTATATCAGTGTCCTCCAGAAGTTCTTCAAACACTTTGGAAATGCTTAACAACTCCTGTTCCTCTTCCACAAATTCATAGGAAACCATATCTTCCTGAGAAGCATCTGCCACCTCTTTCATTATATATACCTGTGTATCTTCCTCGTCCGGCACCGTATCTGCCACCAAAATATAGTTCTGTCCCGCAATGGTAGTCTGCTCCAGTACCTCCAGTTCTATTGTATCTCCATCTTCCGTTGTAAACGAAAGTCTTGCATTCTCATTCATTCCACACTATCCTCAATTCGTTCCTTGGAATGGGCATCCAGGTAATTCTGCAATAAAATTGCTGCCGCAATCTGGTCAATAACCGCTTTACGGTTCTCCCTGCGCACTCCACATTCCTTTAAAATCCGCTCCGACTCTACTGTAGTCAGACGTTCGTCCCATAATATTACCGGAAGTCCAGTCCGACGTTCCAGCATCTTCTGAAATTCACGAGTTTCTTCCACCCGCTGCCCTTCTGTATAATTCATGTTAACCGGGTATCCCAGCACAATCTTCTGTACCCCATACTCCTCTACCAAGTTCTCTATCCGCGCCAACGTCTGACGCAACTTATTCGGATGCTTGCGCACAATGGTTTCCAACTCCTGAGCAGTCATCCCCAAACGATCACTGACTGCTACTCCCACCGTAACGGTACCATAATCCAAACCTAATATTCTCATTCCGTACACCATTCATCTGCCAATTGCATTCCCAATCCATCATAACTCCACTGTAATTATTTCAACCGGGTATCAATATAATGCTCCAACAGACCTTCAATAATCTCATCCCGTTCTACTTTCATAATCAGGCTTCGTGCATTCTTATGACTGGTAATATAAGTCGGGTCACCGCTCATTACATAACCCACAATCTGGTTAACCGGGTTGTACCCCTTCTCTGTCAACGCAGAATAAACCTGCGCCAATATCTGGTGAACATCCAAATCCGGCTCCCGGACTGTTTTGAAATACTGTGTATTGTTGTCCATCTTTATCACGTCCTTCTCGCTATTATTAATACTATAAACCAAAATTAAGAAAAATTCAACTGAATTCTTCCCCTAGCCGAATTTGACTTATATTCAGCCAGCCTTCTTCCAGATGACCATCGATTTTCCCCAAAAAACACTTTCCAAAAGGTTTTTCTGATTCTTCAAATAACTCTTTTGGGACGGCTACATTCAAATAATGTCTTGTATGTCCCACATAGTATAAGTTTCCACCAATTTGTTTTTCTTCTTCAATGAGAATTTCTTCTTCGGTACCAATAAATTCTTCTTCAAACCGTTTTTTCTGCTGCCGGGTCATAGCCAGTAATCTCTCGCTTCTTTTATGCTTCTCATTTCCATCCACCTGAGCCGGCATTCTTGCTGCATTGGTTCCTTCCCGGATAGAATATTTAAAAACATGCATTTCATATAGATTTAACTTCTCCAAAAAATCACAGGTTGCCTCAAATTCTTCTTCTGTCTCCCCAGGAAATCCTACAATCACATCGGTAGTCAAGGCAGGATTGCCATACTGCTGCCGTAACAATTCACATTTTTTCTGGTATTGTGCCGTTGTATAGTGTCGGTTCATCCGTTTCAAGGTAGCATCACAACCGCTTTGCAAGGACAAATGAAAATGGGGACAGATTTTGGGTAGCCCGGCAATCCCCGTCACAAACTCCTCTGTAATCACAGAAGGTTCCAGAGAGCCCAGCCGAATCCGTTCGATTCCATCTACCAACTGCAGCCGTTGCAACAAAGTAAGCAGCGTAATCTGCCGCTCTTTCCAATCCACACCATAAGAACTGATATGAATACCGGTCAGTACAATCTCACGATATCCTTCTGTGGCCAGTTGTTCCACTTCTTTTATTATGTCCTCCAATTCTCTGGAACGCACTCTTCCCCGAACATAAGGAATAATACAATAAGAACAGAACTGGTTACATCCGTCCTGAATTTTCACATAAGCCCGGGTATGTTCTCTCGTAGCTCCTATGGAAAATTCCTCGTATTCCGATGTGTGGTTCACATCAATCCGATGATTACAGCGCTGCTGGTTCTGAAAATATTCCTCCAGAAATGCTACTATATGGTTTTTTTGATTATTTCCTAAAAATAAATCAACCTCCGGCAATTCTTCCAGCGTGTTTTCCACATTCTGAATATAACAACCTGCTGCCACCAGTACCGTATTTTTATTTTTCTCCTTTGCCCGTCGCATCATCTGCCGGGATTTTCGCTCCGCTATATTGGTTACTGCACAGGTATTCACAATCGTTACATCTGCCCCCTCTTCCAGAGTTACCACCCGGTATCCCGCTTTTTCCAATAACTGTGCCATTCCATCTGTCTCATATTGATTCACCTTACAACCTAATGTAAGAAAGGCGACTGTTCTGCTTTCTTTGTGCATTTCCCATTTTCTCCTATTCTTCTCTTTTCGCAATTCACCAAATTATACCTTGACTTTTTACCCCACTAACGGTAGTATAGATGATGTATGGCATAAGTGCAACTTGAATTTACTCGGCAACAGAGAATACATATATAAGGGAGGCAATCAATATGACGTCAGTACAGATAAACTTAAATTCCATCGAGAAGGTAAAATCTTTTGTAAACGAGATTACAAAATTCGATGCCGAATTCGACCTGGTATCTGGCAGATATGTAATCGATGCAAAATCCATTATGGGAATTTTCAGCTTGGATATTTCCAAACCAATCGATTTAAATATTCATGCTGATACGGAATCTGAAACCACTGAGATTCTGGACGCAATCAAGCCCTATGTGGTGGAATAACCAAAATATATGGTTTATAACATTATATAAGAATCAAACATCCGGACTTATAGCCCGGATGTTTTTGTTTCTTCTGTTTTCCGACCTTTTTTCTCCACAATACAGGCCGTAGCAAATAGTATGAGACACAAGAGAGAAACCAAAATTCCTACCCCAACTCCATTCACATGGTATTTCATTTCAATTTGATGTTGCCCTTCCTCTACGCTAAAACTCAGAAAAGCTGGTGCCAGATTCTTCGTCTCTACCTTTTTTCCATCAACCCACACATCCCAGTTTTCATCGTAGGGGATGCTGGTAAATACCGTATGTTTTCCATCACTGGTAAGGGTTCCTTTTAGGTAACCATCCCTGTAATCATCTACCTTCATCTGCTGGTTTTTCAGTTTCTCATAGGCTTTTTCCCAAGAAACAGCATCAAAGGTGCAAAAACTATAATCCTGCATATACATACCCATTTCATCAAAATATGTTGCTTCTATGGTAAAGGTATACTCAAATTCTTCCCCTTGTTTCACTTCACCAACATGGTCTACCAATCCCATCTTGGCGTACAAATCATAATTTTTCTTCGCTCTCGCCTTAATCGTTATATAAGACAACTCATTCGGATTATATTCCGCTGTCTCATCTGTGTTGGATCCCCCTATATTGTTTGCTACCAGCACATTTTTCTCTTTCACTACACCAGCGCGACAATTCTTTGTAACTACATCCTCAATTTCTATCTCTGCGGACTGAAATAGAGTATCCACTCCGCACAATTCTTTGCAAAATGCATTCTGTAAATCAGCAAAACTACTTTTGAAATCTCCTGCTAACGTTTTATAATCAGAAAAATCTTGTTCTGCAACAATAACCGGTGAAAGAACCATATCGTTCTCATATACTCCAAAGTTTCCCTGCTCGTTCAACAAGGAATAGTGACTCAAAGAATCATTACCAAAGGAGAGTTGATTTTTCACTTCATTTGTCTCACTTCGGTCAGACAAAATGTATTTTATATTTAATATAGAATATAAGAAGGGATTCGCCGGGTAGTCACTAATTCTTCCAATATCTGAAGCCATTCCCATGCGCCGCAACTGTGAAATATACTTCACATTACAAGTACTTAAAAAAGCATGCAGGCCATTATAATCCGCAAGGTATCCATAATTTGGCATTTGCAACATGTTGTTTGTTGCAATGTGGTAAAAATCCTCATCCTCTTTCTGTAATTGTCCTACTATATCGCTTACTGTTGTATAAGTATTTTCCAGTTCCTTTTCTGTATGTGTTGAAGTCCCC